>JAUVCP010000047.1 GCA_030590765.1 Flavobacteriaceae bacterium
CATCGGATTTATTTCCATTGTAATATTATTTTTAATTAAAAAGTTTGCAAATAAAATTCCGGCTTCTCTTGTTGTGGTGATTTTAAGTATTCTTGTGGTTTATTTTTTTAAATTGAATAATTCTGGTGTTGCTATCATTGGAGATATTCCAAAAGGATTACCAAAATTAATTGTACCAGAAATTAATCAACAAAATTTTACTGAACTCAGTTCACTTGCACTAACATTAGCCTTGATTGGTTTTATGGAGGCAATTTCAATAGCGAAGACCATAGAAGTAAAACACAATAATTATAAAGTTAGGCCGAATCAAGAGTTAATTGCTTTAGGTTTTGGTAATATGATCGGTTCTTTTTTTCAAACTTTCCCTGCAACAGGAGGGTTTGCCAGAACAGCTGTTAATGATCAAACAGGAGCAAAAACTCCACTATCCTCTTTTATTGCAGCCCTTGTAATAGCATTGACATTGTTATTTTTAACACCAGTATTTTATTATCTTCCAAGAACAGTACTTGCAGCGATCATTATTGTTGCTGCAATAGGGTTATTAGACTTTGCTATGCCAAAAAAACTTTTATTCTACAATAAGCGTGATTTAGTTATTTTGAATGTCACATTGCTTATCACCATATTTTTCGGAATTAAAGAAGGTATATTAACCGGTATTATTCTGTCTTTGGTGATGTTGATCTATAAATCTACAAAGCCCCATATGGCTGTTTTAGGGAATGTTCCAAATACCCATTATTATAGAAATATTAATAGATTTAAAAACTTAAGTATCAAGGAGGAGGTGTTGATCGTTAGGTTTGATGCACAATTATATTTTGCAAACACAACTTATTTTAAGGATAAGCTAATGGAACTGGTTGCTGAAAAAGGGAACAAATTAAAATTTTTGATCATCGATGGTGAAAGTATCAATGCATTAGACAGCAGTGCTATTTATGCACTAGATGAAATATATGATAAAATTTCAGAAAAAGGAATGGACATAGCTTTTAGCGGGCTAAAAGGACCTGTTCGAGACTCTATGGTCAAGTCAGGATTAATGAAAAAAATCCAATATGATCATTGCTTTATGAGTATACAGGAAGCAGTTGATTATTTTAAAAGATCAACCTTAAAAGAAAAGAAAGGATATAGCTATCAAGAGTATATCAAACAGGTTAACAGATAATGCCTATGTAACAGTAGTAACATATGTTACAATTATTTAAAATCCTTTCGCTATTTTTGTTAATATCACATTATTTAACTAGAAAAATCAATTAAAATGAAAGTAGAGCAGTTATTTACAAGTTGCCTTGCAGAAATGGCTTATTATATTGAGTCAAATGGTGAGGCTGCAATTATCGATCCTTTAAGAGAAACAGAGCCATATTTAAGAATGGCTGAAGCAGATAATGCAACAATAAAGTATATCTTCTTAACTCATTTTCATGCAGATTTTGTTTCAGGTCAATATGATCTGGCACAAAAAACAGGAGCAAAAATAATTTTCGGCCCTTCAGCACAAGCTGAATATGAAATTCATGTTGGTACAGATAATGAATTGTTTCCTTTGGGAGATATAAATTTAAAACTATTACATACTCCAGGACATACCATGGAGTCTATTTCTATTTTATTAATTGATAAGGATGGCAATACTCCATACCTTTTTAGTGGAGATGCTTTATTTATTGGTGATGTTGGTAGACCAGATCTTGCCGTTAAATCGGGAAGTATAACTGAAGAAGATCTTGCAGGGTTCTTATTTGACTCTTTGAGAAATAAAATTATGACTCTGCCAGATAATACTGTTGTTTATCCAAACCATGGTGCGGGTTCGGCATGTGGAAAAAATATGAGTTCCGAAACTTTTGATACTTTAGGAAATCAGAAAAAAACTAATTATGCGCTTCGTGCTGATATGACCAAAGAAGAGTTTGTCAAAGAAGTTACTACCGGATTGAAACCTCCACCACAGTATTTTCCAAATAATGTTCGTATGAACAAGTCAATCAATGCCAGTATTGATGAAGTTATACACAAAGGTTCAACGCCTTTGGATGCAGCAACTTTTAAAGAAATGAGTGAACAAAGGGATATATTGGTTATTGACACTCGTTCAAAAGAAACCTATACTGAAGAAGGAACCGTTCCAGGAGCGTGGTATATAGGGTTAGATGGTAGTTTTGCCCCATGGGTTGGAGCACTTATCAAAGATATTGATCAAAAAATAATTTTTATTGCTGAGGATGAAACACGTGTAAATGAAATTCCTATTCGTTTTTCAAGAGTTGGTTATGATAATACTTTAGGTTATTTGTTTGGAGGAATAAAAAACTGGATAGATCACGGATATGAAGTGGATAAAATAGGAAGTATTTCAGCGCAAAAATTTACAGATAAATTAGCCGATGGTAGTATGGAAAAAGTTTTGGATTTGCGAAAAGAATCCGAATATTTATCAGAGCATGTTATTGGAGTAGAAATTTTTCCACTGGATTTTATCAATTCTAATTTCGCTGAAATTGATGTGGATAAGGAATACTTTTTGCATTGTGCAACTGGTTACAGATCTTTAGTGGCCGCTTCAATTTTCAAAGCAAATGGAGTAAAAAATGTAACAGATGTACGAGGTGGTTTTGATGACTTAAAGGAAACAAAAGCCCCTATTTCTGAATATGTTTGTCCTACAACACTACTGTAATTTAATTTTTTATAGGATAAAAGGGAGGTCTTACCTCCCTTTTTTTTACTTTTGTAATCTAAAATAAATTAAAAATACATGAAAATATTTGCTTTTAAAGTAATTCTACTATTAGTTGTAAGTATTAGTCTTACAGGTTGTGCTCAAGGTTCAAGTGCAAAAAAGAGTGATGTAGTTTCGCTTATTACTCCTCAGGAATTAAATGAAAAGCTGGGAAATATTCTATTGATTGATGTAAGAACACCCCAGGAGTTTGCTCAAGGGCATATTGACAATGCCAAATTGATTGATTATATGCAAGCTGATTTTATGAATAAAATGTCTAAATTAGACACATCAAAAGAGCTATATATTTACTGTCGAAGTGGTAACAGAAGTGGAAAAGCAGCAAGAAAACTAGAGGCGATGGGGTTTCCTAAAATATATGATCTAAAAGGAGGTATCCTAAATTGGAATCAAAATAAAATGAAAGTTATAAAATAGTTTAAATTTAATAGTATGAATAAGTTAGTATTAATACTTGGAGCATTATTTATTTTAAGTAGTTGTTCAAATTCTTTATCAAAAAAAGAGGTTGAAAAGTATACCATTCAAGGAAAAGAGATTGCTCAGGCAACTGCTAAAAAACTTGGCGGATCCCTTGTTGAAAAAATGAAAGATGGAGGTGTAAAAGAAGCAGTTCCATTTTGTAATACAAAGGCAATTCCATTAACGGATGAAATGTCCAATAAGTTTAATGTGAGTATCAAACGAACTTCCCATTTATTGAGAAATGAAAACAATAAAGCTAATGATGAAGAGGTTTTGGTAATTAATAATTACAGAGACCTATTGACCAAAGGTAAAGATTTAAAACCCGTTGTTGAATTAGATAATGATGGTAATCCACACTTTTATGCACCTATTATATTGCAAAAGAAGTGTTTGACCTGTCACGGTGAAATTGGAGTGAATATTACAAAAAAATCTGATTCCATTATTGAATCTTACTACCCAAAAGATTTAGCTACCGGATTTAAAGAAGGAAGTCTAAGGGGTATATGGAGTATCACTTTTAAATCAGCTGTTGAGTAACAGTGTGATATTTAAATAATTAAAACCTAAAAATGTGACAGATGTTACAGTTTTAGGTTTTTTTTATTGTAAATTTGAGAAATACTCAAAATTAGAATAATGGCAAAAATAGTTGTTTTAGGAGCTGGGATATCTGGTCATACCGCAGTTACTTACTTGAAAAAATATTTAGGCAAAGATCATGATGTGACTGTTATTTCGCCTAATAGTAATTTTCAGTGGGTCCCATCAAATATTTGGGTGGGAGTAGGATTGATGAAACCAGAACAGGTTAAATTCAAATTAGCTCCCGTTTACAAAAAATTAGGAATTATTTACAAACAAGCTCTGGCATTATCTATTCATCCGGAAGGAGATGAGAATAATGACAAAGGGTTTGTTAATATTAAATATGTTTCAGAAAATAATAAGGATCAGTCAGAAATAGTTACTTATGACTATCTTATAAATGCCACCGGTCCAAAATTAAATTTTGAAGCAACAAAAGGATTAGGACCGGACAAATTTACGAACTCCGTTTGCACTTATGATCATGCTGAACATGCCTGGAAAAATCTCCAGAAAGCATTTAATAAAATGGAAAATGGGGAAAAACAAACCTTTTTAATAGGTACAGGTCATGCATTGGCAACTTGTCAAGGTGCAGCATTTGAATATGTTTTGAATATTGCCTTTGAAATTGGAAAGAGAAAACTTACTGATATGGCTGATCTTTGGTGGATATCTAATGAGTATGAAGTGGGTGATTTTGGAATGGGTGGTGCTTATATAAAAAGCAATGGTTATATAACACCCACAAAGATCTTTACAGAATCTATTTTAAAAGAGTACGGAATTCGCTGGATCAAAAGGGCAGGAGTTTATAAGGTGGAAAAGAATAAGGTTTTCTATGAAAATTTAAAAGGTGAACATCTTACGAAAGAATTTGATTATGCTATGTTAATTCCTGGGTTTGCCGGATCGGGGATGAAAGCATTTGACCAGAAGGAAAATGATATATCATCCAAATTGTTTGCTGCAAATACGATGATGAAGGTGGATGCAGATTATACCCCAAAACCATATGAAGAATGGAAAGCTTCTGACTGGCCATTAATCTATCAAAACCAGGAATATAATAATATTTATGCAGCAGGAATTGCATTTGCTCCACCACATGTGATGTCAAAACCCATGGAGAGTCCAAATGGAACGAAAATATTCCCAACACCCCCACGAACCGGAATGCCATCTGGAGTAATAGGTAAGATCGTTGCTCAAAATATTGCACATCAGATCAAAACTGGCACAAAGGAGCACCCGCATGAGGCCTCGATGGCTAAAATGGGAGCTGCCTGTATCGTTTCTGCAGGATACGGACTCTTTAAAGGTCAGGCCGCTGTGATGACCGTTAAACCCATTGTTCAGGACTGGGAAAAATATCCAAAATGGGGTAGAAATATTAAAGATACAGTTGGAGTAGTTGGAACTGCCGGACACTGGATGAAATTATTTATGCATTATATGTTTTTATATAAGGCTAAAGCAAAACCTTTTTGGTGGTTAATACCGGAATAAAAATATAGTATTATGAAAAAAAGTAAAAAAGTAAGTATTCCATATAGCAATATGTCTTACGCTACACAACCTGGTAGAATGGTTCGTTTTTCTAGAGTTTGTTTTATCAATCAGATCTATCAGTTTTTCAGATTAAACATAAAGATCATGAAAATTGTTGTTGGAGGGCATTCATAATTAAGATATTTTTAAGGAGCATATATTTTCTTTTTGTTAATTTTGCAAAATAAATTCGACAAACTAACTAAAAGAATAAGAATTATGTCTACTACAATTGAAATTGTTAATTTGAAATGTAACGGTTGCGTTAACACTGTTAAAAAAGGAGTTTTAAGTATAGAAGGCATCGATACAGTTGAAGTTGATCTTGATGCTTCAAGGGTTATTATTCCAACCAAAGATCAAAATTTAATTGATGAAGTGAAAGTAAAACTGTCCAAAATGGGTTATCCGGAAGTTGGTGATGCAAATACAATGATTCATAAAGCCAAATCATTTGTTAGTTGTGCAACCGGAAAAATGTCATCTGATACAGATTAGTTTATGGCAAGTTTTAGTGAACTTATTAACCAAGAAGTACCAGTTTTAGTTGATTTTAAAGCAGATTGGTGTCAGCCATGTAAAATGATGGCACCTGTATTAAAGCAAGTAAAGCAGAACTTTAAAGATCAGATCAAGATTATTAAAATTGATATTGATAAAAATCCGGCAGTTGCTCAAAAATATGGAATTAGAGGTGTACCTACCTTAATTTTGTTTAAAAAGGGTCATGAAATATGGAAACAATCCGGAGTTCTTCAGGCAAATCAAATAAACTCTATCATTAATTCACATCTGTGATCTTTAATTTGATTTTTATTTATGGAAGTTGTAAAAATAATCAAGAAAACTTTTCCTCAATTAGCAATATCTAACGTTCTGTTACAAGAGATCTCAGAAATTGGAATTTTACAATCTTTTAAAAAAGATACAGTACTACTTAAAGAGGAATCTTTTGTAAAAGTAGTTCCATTGGTAATTAACGGCTTGATAAAAATTTACAAAGAAGAAGAAAATGGGAATGAGGTTTTATTGTACTATATCAAACCTGGAGAAACCTGTATTGTTTCTATTATTACTGCTGAAAAGAATGAGAAATCCAATGTAAAAGGGGTAGTGGAAGAAGATGTAGATGTGATATTGATTCCTAAAGAAAAATTATATGATCTGCGCAAGAAATTTCCGAGGTGGAATTTATTTGTTTATCATTCATTTAATGAAAAATTTGATGAAGTGATTGATATGGTTAAGGTTTTAACTTTTTCCAACAAGGAAAAAAGACTGTTTGATTTTATTATCAAAAAGGGAGCACTTAACAATAGTAATACAATACACAAAACACATCAGGAAATAGCCAATGAGTTAGGTTCTTCAAGAGAGGTTATTTCACGATTGCTTAAAAAATTAGAAAAGGAAGGAAAAGTATCTTTGGCATTAAAAGAGATTAAAATACTCTAAATTTAACATAGTTGTGACTACTATCACAAGATTCTTAGCAAATTGTGATTAATTTTGGAATCATAAATAATTTAATAATCTAAAATATCCATAATCATGAAAAAAAATGTAGGTAGTATTGATAAAGTAGTTCGTTTAATTATTGCTGTTATTGCAGTATATGTTGCTTATAAAGGTATAGTTGCAAGCCCTTGGGATTATGTTCTGTATGCAGTAGCAGGAATAATGGTAATAACTTCTTTGATGGGTTCTTGTCCGTTATTTTCCATTTTCGGAATCAATACCTGTAAGGTTAAAAAATAATACCCCCTTTTTTATGAAATTATGATTGTAACAAGTATCACATTTTTTTCATATCTTTAACACTTACGTTTATTTATTAATCAACAAATCAAATTAAGAATGTCCAAACACTTTCAAACTCTAATTATTGGAGGAGGAACTGCCGGAATCATGGTTGCTTCTCAAATGCGCAAAAAAAACAAAGATATTAAAATAGGGTTATTGGATCCGGCCAAGGAACATTTTTACCAACCCGCTTTTACGTTGGTTGGTGCAAATACCTTTGATTATGAAGATACTATCCGAAGCATGAAATCTTTGATTCCTGAAGGTGTTACCTGGATAAAGGAATATGCTGATAAATTTGATCCGAAAAACAATAAAATTACCACAAAAAAAGGCAATGATTTTACTTACGATTATTTAGTTGTTTGTCCGGGTTTAAGAATGGCACCCGAACTAGTGGAAGGCTTGACAGAAGCCATGGATAAAGGTGTTGTTTGCAGTAATTATACAGATCCAGAACATACATGGAAAATTTTAAAGAATTTTAAAGGAGGAACAGCCCTTTTTACCATGCCAATAACTCCCATTAAATGTGGTGGAGCACCTCAAAAAATAATGTATCTGGCAGATGAACATTTTACAAGTTACAATGTTAGAAGAAAAACAGATATTGTTTTTGCAATTCCAGGAGGTGTAATCTTTGCCGTAAAACCCGTTGCAAAAACCTTGATGGGTATTATTGATAAAAAAGATATTAATATTAGATTCTTTCATAAATTAGTGAAAGTTGATGGAGATAAAAAAATTGCATGGTATGAGATTGATAAAGATCTGGATGCCGGAGGTTGTGTTGTAATGTCTGACGATGATTCTAAAACTTTAGATAAAGATATTCAGTATAATTATAAAGATGTGAAGGTAACCAAAGACGGAGACCGATTTGGAATTCATTTTGATATGATGCATTTGGCTCCACCACAGGCCTCTCCAAAATTCATTGCTAATTCTCCACTTGCAACTCCTGAAGGCTGGTTATCTGTAGATGATAAAACTATGCAACACAAAAAGTATAATAATATTTTTGGTTTGGGAGATGTTGCTCAATTACCTACTGCAAAAACAGGTGCTGCTATCAGAAAACAAGTTCCGGTTGTAGTTGCTAATATTTTAAAAATGGTGGAAAGTAATGCTTTGAGTGATAAAATCTATGACGGCTATTCTTCTTGTCCTTTGGTTACAGGATATGGTAAAATGGTTCTAGCTGAGTTTGATTACAGCAAAGAATTTAAACCCGATCCTAAGTTAAAACAGTTCCCTTTGATGATCAAAGATTCTTCCAAAGAACACTGGAGATTATGGATCCTTAAAAAGTATTTACTTCCATATTTATACTGGAATAAAATGATGAAAGGAGTTGAAGTATAGTTTAAACACTGTATTTAAAAAATAAAATCTAAATTTAGTACAATATGAAATCAAATGTAGGATCAACAGATAAAATAATTCGAATAATAATTGCAATTGTAGCTTTGTATATTGCATATACAGGGATGGTTACCAGCCCATGGAATTACGTACTTTATGCAGTAGCTGGAATTATGGTACTTACTGCCATAATGGGGTGCTGTCCGTTATTTTCCATCTTTGGGATCAATACCTGTAAGATCAAGAAGGAATAAGATTTTTTTATTTTTAAAATTATAAAGGCTGTTTCAATTGTATTTGAAACAGCCTTTATAATTTGATCTTTAAAACATTAATGTTACTCCCAGTAAGAAATTAATTTCTGCCTGTGGATAGTAACCAGCCCCAGTGATGGTTGTTGTTTTGTCAGGATCTGACCAGGTGTCATCATAGGTATAAAAATAACCATTGGAAACATATTTTGTATTGAAAATATTATTTACCAATCCTGAAAAAATAATAGTTTTAAATATATTCTTTGGTTCAATTTTGTAGGTAATATTGATATCATTTACAAAATAGCTTTCTAATTTTGAGTTTTGATGCTCAATATTGCTCATATACTGACCTCCTACAAATTTAGATAAAAAACTAATATCTAAATTTTTAACAGGTTTAAAGACAACATTACTGCTTGCTACAACTCCAGGTGAATATGACAGGGTTGTATTTCCAAAATCTTGTAATTCTCCATCAAACTCAGCAAATTTATCAATGTTTTTGTTGATACTTAAGGCTAGGTTTGGTTGCCATTGCAACTTGTTCAATATATTTATTGCGGATTCAATTTCTATTCCTAATCTATAACTTTTACCAATATTATCAGCAATTGGGTTACCAACATCATCTAAGTTACCTGTTAAAACCAATTGATCTTTATAGTGCATATAATAGATATTTGTATTCAATATAAACCTGTCATTTTTAAATTTCCAGCCTAATTCAATATCATCCAAGCTTTCAGGTTTTATATCATTATTTGCTAAATAATCAGCTCTTTTTGGTTCTTTATTAGCCTTTGCATACGAAAGATAAAAATTACTCTGATCTAAAAAGTAACTTACTCCAAACTTTGGATTAAAGAAATTATTTTGATCATCAAACTTAATATCCTGCGGACCTTCATCAACACCGTCTACTTTATAATCTACATTACGGTATTGCAGATCAGCAAAGAAATTCCAGTTATTATTTAATTCATATTCCGCTTTAGCGAAAACATTAAAGTCTTTTTTTACTCCTGTATTGTCATAGAATTTATTATTTATCATTTCACTACCATATTGTGCCCATATAACTTCTCCAAAGTGATCACCATCATACTTGCTATAAGCACCACCAAAAACAAATTTTATATTGTCAAAATTCTTTAATACAGAAAAAGTAGTACCATAAAAATCATTGTCTAGCCATTTTCTTTGTACCAGATCTGTTGTATTTATCAGTTCTCCATCAACCATGATTGGTGAATAGCCATAATCCGCAAAATCTCTGTCGTTTTTGTATTGTTCATAAAATCCT
>JAUVCP010000399.1 GCA_030590765.1 Flavobacteriaceae bacterium
CAATAGTTATAAACAACTAGTATATAGTGTGTTATAAATTAACGAGGTAGATTGTAAAAAATAAGAAACAAAATACTAAATCAGATTATTTTCTGATAAGTGATTTTGTTAGAGAAATGAATTAATAGAGGTTGCCTTAAGAAGCAAGAAGAAAAAATATGAGTAATAATAGAAGTTTCAAAAATATTAAATTCATACTTAAAAAAGTTAAAAGAAAGTCTTTAATAAATTAAACTTCTAACTACTTTCTTCTTACTATTTACTCTTTTATATTATGAGAACAAAATCAACCAAAAAAAATAAGATCAATGTGGTAACCTTAGGTTGCTCCAAAAACGTTTACGATAGTGAGGTTTTAATGGGGCAGTTGCAGGCAAATGGCAAAGACGTGGTACATGAAGATGCTAATGACGATGGGAATATTGTGGTGATCAATACCTGTGGTTTTATTGGTGATGCCAAAGAAGAATCCATCAATACCATTTTACATTTTGTAAATAAAAAAGAAGGTGGTGAAGTGGACAAGGTGTTTGTAACAGGTTGTTTAAGTGAGCGTTATAAACCTGATCTAGAAAAAGAGATAAGCAGTGTAGATCAATATTTTGGCACACATGATCTGCCAAATTTGTTAAAAGCTTTAGAAGCCGATTATAAGCATGAATTGGTGGGTGAACGTTTAACTACTACTCCTAAACACTACGCCTATTTAAAAATTGCTGAAGGTTGTGACCGACCTTGTTCCTTTTGTGCAATTCCGTTAATGCGAGGTGGTCATATATCCACGCCTATTGAAGAAATTGTAATTGAAGCAGAAAAACTGGCTAAAAAGGGAGTAAAAGAATTGATATTGATTGCCCAGGATCTTACTTATTATGGACTCGATATCTATAAAAAAAGAGCTTTGGCTAATCTGCTAAAAGAACTGGTGAAAGTAGACGGAATTGAATGGATAAGGTTGCATTATGCTTTTCCTTCAGGTTTTCCATTGGATGTATTAGATGTAATGAAGAATGAATCAAAGGTTTGTAACTATTTGGATATTCCATTGCAACACATCAATTCAGAGTTGTTAAGATCTATGAAACGTGGAACAACTTCTGAAAAGACAAGAAAATTATTGGATCAGTTAAGAGAAAAAGTACCCAATATGGCTGTGCGTACAACCTTGATAGTTGGCTATCCGGGAGAAACAGAAGAACAGTTTGAAGAATTAAAACAGTTTGTAAAAGACTCCAGATTTGAGCGTATGGGTTGTTTTGCTTATTCTCATGAAGAAAACACTTCCGCTTTTGATCTTGTATATGATGTGCCTGAAGAAGTAAAACAAAAAAGAGTTGCCGATCTGATGGAGATTCAGGCTCAGGTTTCTTTTGAATTGAATCAGGAGAAAGTAGGGAAAGTTTTTAAGTGTATTTTCGACAGAAAGGAAGGAGATCACTTTATTGGTCGAACTGAATTTGATAGCCCTGATGTGGATAATGATGTACTTGTAGATGCAACCAAACATTATATTCAAATTGGTCAGTTTATAGATATAAAAATCAAAGAGTCGACTGATTTTGATCTATATGGTGAACCCGTGATATAAAATTCCAGATTTTAAGTTTCAGGTTTCAAGAAATTTTTATTTACTTTTACAAAAACTAAATTATTTGGATAACCATTCAACTATACCATTTCAAAAAACAGGTTATTTTACAAAAATCATCTGTGATTATTTGGATAAAAAAAAGGACCTTGAAGGATTCTATGGTAATTACCCAGATTTAAAAGGTTTTGAAGATCAGATTGCTAAGAAAAAAATAAACTATCCATTAAGTTCAAGAAAACTGTTGGTAGATGTTCTTCAAAATCAGTATGAAAACATCAAAATATCTGATAAAACAGAGCAGAGCATTCAATTATTATTGCATAAAAATACCTTTACGGTTACTACAGGGCACCAGTTAAATTTGTTTACTGGTCCATTGTATTTTTTGTATAAAATTGTTTCAGCAATAAATCTTTCAATCAAATTAAAATCTGAGTTTCCAGAGCATAATTTTGTGCCAATTTATTGGATGGCAACAGAAGATCATGATTTTGAAGAAATCAAATTCTTTAACTATAAAAGTAATCAAATAAGCTGGGAGAGAGATGCTTCTGGAGCGGTTGGTAGATTATCTACTAAAAGTATAGATGGAGTTTTAGAGCAGTTCTCATCACAACTGGGTATGGGTAAGAATGCTAAAAATTTGATAGACCTGTTTAAAAGATCTTATATAGATCATCAAAATTTAACAGATGCAACAAGATATTTAGCAAATGAACTTTTTGCAGATTATGGTTTGGTGATTTTAGACGGAGATGATAAAGAATTGAAACGAGATTTTATTCCTTATATAAAGGATGAACTCGTGAACCAAAACTGCTTTAAAGAAGTTTCCAAAACAAATAGATCACTTGGTAAGAACTACAAGATTCAGGTAAATCCACGTGAGATCAATTTATTTTATTTGGATGATCAATTAAGAGAAAGGATTGTT
>JAUVCP010000003.1 GCA_030590765.1 Flavobacteriaceae bacterium
CAGTTGATTTAGTAATTTCAAACTTAATAGCTACTGAAAGTAATAATGTATATCGATTAAAAGTAGATTATTTGTCTTTTGCTTGTGATACAGTTCAAGCTGTTTCTGCAGAAGCTGGATTTAATATGTTGATTTCTGCCACTACAGTTAATGTGACCTGTAATGCAGCAGCAGATGGATCAATCGACATTACGGTATTAGGTGGAGTATTGCCTTATACTTTCGCATGGACAACCGCAGATGGATCAGGTTTAGTAGCTACAGATGAAGATCAAACAGGATTAACGGCTGGAACTTATGATATAACAGTAACAGATGCGAATGGAGCAACAGTAACAGGCAGCTTTGTAGTAACACAACCAGATGCGATTGTTCTTACTGAAATTATAACAGATGTATCCATTGCAGGAGGTGCAGATGGAGCAATAGCTTTAACAGTTGCTGGAGGTACAGCACCATATACTTATGCATGGACAACAGTAGGTGGGTTAGGATTGGTACCAACAGATACAGATCAAACAGGTTTAACTGCCGGAGCGTATAAAGTAGTTGTAACGGATGCTAACTTATGTACAGTTGAAGGTAATTATACAGTAAATCAGCCGGGAGTTTTGGTTATTACTTTAGAAAGCATTATTGATGTTACCTGTAATGGAGACAATAGTGGAGCAGTAGATATTACGGTAATAGGTGGAGTTCTTCCATATACATTTTCATGGAGTAGCGGAGCAACTACCGAAGATTTAACTGGTGTTGCCGGTGGTATTTACAATGTAATAGTAACAGATGCGAATGGAGCTATTGCAAATGCAGGACCTTTTGAAGTGAAAGAACCAGATGCTTTAGCATTGACTGAAGTAATTACGGATGTTAGTGTTAATGGGGCCTCAGATGGGGCAATTGATTTAACAGTAGCGGGAGGTACAACAGGTTACACATTCATATGGAGTAATGGTGCTACTACAGAAGATATTTCAGGATTAAGTGGTGGAAATTATACGGTTACAGTTACTGATGCAAATGGTTGTACAATTGAAGCAACTTATACAGTTAATGAGCCTGGCGTAATAATTATTACAGAAATAATTACGAATGTAACTTGTAATGGATTAGCTGATGGATCTATAAATGTAACTGTTACAGGAGGAATTACTCCTTTTACATATTTATGGACAACAGCAGATGGATCTGGATTGGTACCGACTGATGAAGATCAAACAGGATTAACAGCCGGAACATATGATGTTATCGTAACAGACGCAAATGGAGCAACAGTGAATGGTAGCTATACTATTACACAACCAGATGTAATTGTAATTTCGGATGTGTCTTTTACAGAACCAACATGTCCATCGTTAAATGATGGTACTATTACAGTTACCGCAACAGGAACAGATTTGGAATATAGTATTGATAATGGAGTGACATATCAAGATGCCAATATATTTAATGGATTGATAGGAGGTACTTATGATGTAGTTGCCAGAGTTAAAACTTCAACAACATGTAGTTTAGCGTATGGTAGTCAAATTGTTTTAACAGAGCCTGTATGTGCTGAATTGATAGTAACCAAAACACAAACAGGAGGAGTAAATCCTGTAACAGGTTTAGGTCAAACATTAGATTATACGATTACTTTAGATAATACTGGTTTAGTTGATATTACGGATGTTAATATTGTTGATATATTACCTGATGGTTCAGATGGAACATTAAATGGTCCTACAGGAGATAACGGAGTAACAGGTGTAATTGAGGTTGGAGAAATCTGGACTTATACCATTAGTTACACAACAAATCTTGATGATTTTGTTAGTTTAATTCCTTTGGTAAACACCGTTTTCGTAACAGTTAATGAAATAATTGATCCTATAGAAGCAACTGCAACTACACCTATTGAGCCAACAGACACAGATAAAGATGGAATTTTCGATGTTTTTGATTTAGATAGCGATAATGATGGTATTTTAGATACGGTTGAAGGTGATGGTGATACGGATGGAGATGGTACACCTGATAAATTAGATTGGGATTCAGATAATGATAATTGCCCGGATGTGACTGAGGCAGGATTTACTAACAATGGAAATGACATGTTAGGTACTAAAAATCCACCTGATGTTGATAGTGATGGTCTAGTTACCAGTGCATCAAATGGTTATACTACTCCAAATGATTTAGATGGAAATGGAACATTTGATTTCCAGCAGCATGGTGCACCTTCTGAAATTATTGGTCAACCTGAAGATATAGAAATTGGTCTTGGTGATAATGTAGAAATTACGGTAGATGTGAATGCAACCTACATCCAATGGCAGGTAAGTACTGATGACGGTTCTAACTGGTCTGATTTGGCAAATGATGGGAAATATAATGGTGTTACAACAAGTACACTAAGTATTACAGATGCAAGAGGACGACTTGAAAGTAATTTGTTCAGAGTGATGTTAACATCACCTGATTATGCTTGTGATCCAAATCCTGAATTATATTCAAGAGGAGCTTTATTATCATTTGATGCATTAAATATTCCAAATGCTTTTACTCCGAATGGAGACGGTAAGAATGATCTGTTCCGAATTCCGGGATTAGATCAATATCCAAACTGGAGTCTGGAGATTCACAACAGATATGGTAGCAAGGTTTATATGTATAGCAATAAGGGTAGTGCAAATCCACAATGGTGGGATGGTTATTCAAGTGGTGATTTGAATTTAGGAAACAAAAGAGTACCTGCCGGAACATATTTTTATATTCTTCACTTTAACGGTGATAATAGAAAACCTGTAAATGGCTGGGTGTATATAACTTATTAAATTATATAGGTAAAGAGGGTTTGTCTCTCTTTACCTTTTGAATTAAATAATTGGTGATGTTTTTTTATATGTATTAACAAAATCAATAGAAGTAAAAAATAATTGTCACAATAAATAATAGTGAACACATGAAAAAAATTACAATTTTCTTAGTTTTTGGTTTTTTAGTATTCTTTACAGATGTATCTGCGCAACAAGATCCACATTATACACAATATATGTATAATATGAACGTTGTAAATCCAGCGTATGCAGGTTCAAGAGGTACATTGAGTTTAGGATTGTTAGGAAGAATGCAATGGTTGAATTTAGATGGAGCTCCAAGAACTTATACTTTTGACGTTCATGCGCCATTAGGAAAAAGAGTTGGGGTGGGTCTATCTTTCATAGCCGATGAAATTGGTCCGATAAAAGAGCAAAATATTTTTGTTGATTTATCATACACCATACAAACTTCTGATGTTGGAAGACTGGCATTTGGTTTAAAAGGAGGAGTTTCATTGCAAAATTTAGATGGAAATTTTATTCCACCAGATGATTCTGATGATGATTTGTTAGAACCTTTTAACAACACATATCCTAATTTTGGTGCTGGTGTTTATTATTATACCGAAAAGTTTTATATAGGAGCATCTGTACCAAACATACTAAGTTCAAAACACTATGATATTGATAAATCATCAGGTGTTTTTACAGAGGCTTCAGAAGAAGCACATTATTTTTTAACTAGTGGTTATGTGTTTGATTTATCAAGCAACTTAAAGTTCAAGCCATCAGTAATGTTAAGAGGAGTGATAGGATCACCATTGTCATATGATGTAAATGCAAACTTTTTATTATATGACAGATTTGAGTTAGGAGCAAGTTACAGAGATGGCAGCTCGGTAAGCGGATTGTTTAATATTGGAGTTACCCCTGACTTTAGAATTGGATATGCCATTGATTTTGCTATTGGAGATTTGGCTGATTTAAATGTTGGTACAACACATGAACTAATGTTACTGTATGATATTGATTTTTCAAAGAAGAATTTGAAATCACCTAGATTTTTCTAGGAACATATAAAAAACATAAAAAAAGGGGAATTTATGAATAAGTATATCTTTACTTTATTCCTATTATACATAGGGATAATTTCTGCACAAACAGAAGGCTCAGGAAAATATTCAATCAAAAATTTAAGTATCAATACCCAAAATTCAGATTTTGGCGCAAGCTATTTGGGTGATTATAAATTTGTTTATGCCTCCCCAAAAAAGGGAATTACTTTGGTAAATGATGTATGGCTTGAAAATGGTCAACGATATCTGGAACTTTATGTTGCCGATATTTTACCTGATGGTGTATTAGCAAATCCTGAACTTTTAAAAGGAGATGTAAATACACGATACCATGAGGCCGATGCAGTATTCACAAAAGATTTGAAAACAGTTTATTTTACGCGAAATAATTACTACAATGAAAAACTAGCCAGAGACTCCAAAAAATGGGGTAATTTAGCTATGTTTAAAGCTTCTGTTAATGAAAAAGGAGAATGGGTGAATATCATTCCAATGCCTTTTAATGATGTAGAATATTCTGTGGGTCATCCTGCTTTAAGCGAAGATGAAAAAACACTTTACTTTGTGTCAGATATGCCTGGAACTCATGGGAAAACAGATATTTATAAAGCTTCTATAAATCAGAGTGGTTTTGGTAGCCCTGTTAATTTGGGTCCTGAAATCAATTCTCCTTCAAAGGAGTTTACTCCTTTTATTGAAGGTGATGTAATGTATTATTCATCTGATCGCCCAGGAGGTCTTGGTGGTTTAGATATTTATGCTACACAGTTATCTGAATTTCAACTGGAGCCAATTTGGTTGAATAAACCAATAAATTCTGCTGCGGATGACTTTGCTTTTGTATTGAATAAAACAACACGTTTAGGATATTTTTCCTCAAATAGAGATGGTGGTGCAGGAGATGATGATATATATTCATTTGTTGAAGAAGAACCGGTTATATTTAAATGCAAACAACTTATTACAGGTTTGGTTAAAGATAAAAATACTGCAGAAATCATTCAAGGAGCTACAGTATCAATAAAAGATATGGATGGCACTATTGTAAAAAGTGTTGAAGTTGATAATAACGGTCTTTTTTCTTTATCTGTTTATTGTGAAACCGAATATTTACTAGAAGGTAGTAAAAGTGGATATACACCTCAAAGTAAACCTTTAACTACATCTGATGTGTCAGGTAAAGAAACCAAATTGTTGGTATTATTAGGTAGAGGAGATATTGTTGCAGTAGAAGAGGTTCTTCCTGAAGGATTACCGGAAGTGCTCCCAGAAGAGATTGTAAAGGTAAGACCAAGTACTTATGTTGTTAATATTGAACCGATCTATTTTGAGCTAAACTCTTCTTATCTAAATAAAGAAGCTAAACGTGAGCTGGATAAAGTAGTGGACCTAATGACAAGGTATCCGGAAATGATTATAGAGTCAGGTTCTCATACCGATTCGAGAGGTATTGAAGGCTATAATATCTGGTTGTCAGACCGAAGAGCAAAATCTACAGTTAGTTATATTATCGATAAAGGAATTGACCCAGGCAGGATAACAGGAAAAGGTTATGGAGAGTCACAATTGATCAATGGATGTTCAGATGGAGTTGATTGTACCGAGGCACAACATGCAATGAACAGAAGGACAGAATTCGTTATCATTAAGATGTAAATTAAATTTTAAAAGCCTTTATCTTTAAAGGCTTTTTTGTTTTTGAGTGCAATTTTTTATAATTTTTTCAGAATTAAAAATGAGTCGAGCGCATAGAATATTTTTATTATTGTTTATTAGCATCACAAGTCTTGTTTCTGCACAATTAACTGCACCAAGTTATAGTGTTAAAAATTTGAAAGCGAATTCAAAGAACAGTGATTTTGGCACTACATTTTATGGAGAAGATAGAATAGTATTCTCATCAACTCGTGAATCGGGTATTTCAAATAAAAAATGGGATGGAAATGATCAGCCGTTTTTAGATCTATATATAGGAAATGTGGATAAGAAGGGTGAAATTAACAAGGTCAGACCATTTTCGAAAAGTGTTAATTCAAAATATCATGATGCCATGGTTACCTTTTCTCCTGATTTGAAGGATGTTTATTTTACTTCTAATAATTATATGGAAGGAGATTTAAAAACAGGAGGATTAAAGATATTTAAAGCTACAGTTTCTGAAAACGGGCACTGGAAGGATGTTGTAACCTTACCTTTCAATAGCGATAGTTATGACACTGCACATCCAAATTTAAGTAAAGACGGAACAAAATTATACTTTGTTTCCAATATGCCGGGAGGTTTGGGAAATAGCGATGTATATGTAGTTTCAGTTAATAAAGGACATTATGGTGCACCAAAGAATTTAGGCCCAACAGTAAACACAAAGTATAAGGAGTATACGCCTTATGTAGATGGAAATATTTTGTATTTTTCTTCAAACCGCCCAGGAGGATTGGGAGGATTTGATATTTATATGACCAAACTTGATGGGTCAATTGCTAAACCAATTAATTTAGGAAAACCTATGAATAGTAAGGCAGATGATATTTCTTTTATTATTGATAACGAAAAGCAAAAAGGTTATTTTTCATCTAATAGATGGGGAGGTAAAGGAGATGATGACATTTATTCATTTATCCAGAATACGGTTATTCCAATATGTGATCAAACCATTGAAGGAACTATTTTTGATAAAAAAACAGGCATGCCTATTTCTAACGCATTTGCAACTTTGTATGATGCAAAAGGGAAAAAAATGAGAAGGAGGGAAACACTTACAGATGGAAAATTTTATTTTAGTCTGAAATGCGGAATACCTTACAAAGTTACTACTGGTAAATTAGGATATTTTGATAAAGATAGTATTGTGAATACAAGTCATGAAAATGGATATGTAAACGATATTAAATTCGGCATGATCGAAAAAGAATTCATCATATCCAATGATAAAGAAATGCTCAACATCAGACCTATTAGATTTGAATTAAATAAAGCAAATATTTTAAAGACCTCTTATGTCGATTTAGCAAAAGTGGTTAGATTGATGGATAAATTTCCAAAAATGGTGATACAGGTTGGATCTCACACAGATTCGAGAGCTCCTGATGGATATAACATGCAGTTATCCAGAAAAAGAGCAAGTGAAACTGTAAATTACCTATTGTCCATCGGCGCGAATTATAAAAGAATTACAGGAAAAGGATATGGAGAAACTGAGCTGTTAAATAAATGTTCAAATAATGTGAAATGTTCTGAAATTGAACATCAGCAAAATCGTAGAACAGAATTTGTGGTGATCAAAAAATAAAAGATGATATTTTAGGTTAAAAAGATGTAATTTATTAATACATAGGAGTTTTAACTCAAATATGTAATTGTAATAGAATAAAAATAGGGGATTTATTTATACTATGTTTTAACAAAAGCATTGGTTGTTTAACCAATGCTTTTTTTGTGGTTTACTGCTAAAAAAGACAGAAATTATGTATTTTTGCAAACTTAATAGAATTCGCAAGGAAAAATGAGTCAGAAATTCAGAGAATATAAAGGGTTAAACCTTACAGAAGTAGCAGATGAAACCCTAAAATTTTGGGAAGAGAATGATATATTTCAAAAAAGTATAAGCTCAAGAAGTGAAAACAAACCATTTGTATTTTTTGAAGGTCCCCCTTCAGCTAATGGCTTACCGGGAATTCATCATGTAATGGGAAGAGCCATTAAAGATATTTTTTGTAGATATAAAACATTGCAAGGATTTCAGGTGCAACGAAAAGCTGGCTGGGATACGCATGGATTACCTATTGAGTTGGGTGTTGAAAAGGAATTGGGTATTACTAAAGAAGATATTGGAACAAAAATTACAGTTGAAGAGTATAATCAGGCATGTAAAAAAGCAGTCCTTAGATATACAGATATTTGGGAAGACCTTACACGTAAGATGGGTCATTGGGTAGATATGCACGATCCGTATATCACCTATAAACCAAAGTATATGGAAACACTTTGGTGGCTGTTAAAACAAATGTACAATAAAAAGTTGCTGTATAAAGGTTATACTATTCAGCCATATTCTCCTAAAGCTGGCACAGGATTAAGCTCTCATGAATTGAATCAACCAGGTACTTACCAGGATATTACGGACACTACTGTTGTTGCACAGTTCAAAACAATCAAAAGCACTTTACCTAATGCTCTACAAAATATTAAAGGCGATTTATATTTGCTGGCATGGACTACTACTCCATGGACATTACCTTCTAATACTGCTTTAACCGTTGGTAAGAAAATTGATTATGTAGTTATAAAAACCTTTAATCAATACACATTTGAACCAATCAATGTAATTTTGGCTAAGGCTCTTGTGAATTATCAGTTTGGTAAAAAATTCAATCTTGTTGAAACGGAAGAGGAATTAAATACTTATCAAAAAGGAGATAACCCGCCTTCCGGCGTGGCAGGAAAAATTCCTTATTTGATTGTAGATGAATGTAAAGGGAAAGATTTATTAGAAATACGTTATGAGCAATTAATGCCTCATACTCTTCCATATCAGAATCCTGAAAATGCATTTAGAGTAATTGCTGGTGATTTTGTTACAATTGAAGACGGTACAGGAATTGTACATACTGCTCCAACCTTTGGTGCAGATGATGCAATGGTAGCAAAGCAAGCAAGACCCGAAGTTCCACCAATGTTAGTTTTGGATGATAATAAAAATCCGGTACCATTGGTAGATCTACAGGGAAAATTCACCAAACATATGGGTGAATACGCAGGTAAGTATGTAAAGAATGAATATTATGAAGATGGAGCTGCCCCTGAAAGATCTGTAGATATTGAAATTGCTATTAGATTAAAAGAAGAGAATAAAGCTTTTAATGTAGAAAAATATAAGCACAGTTATCCAAATTGCTGGAGAACAGATAAACCGATTTTATACTATCCGTTAGATTCTTGGTTTATCAAAGTGACAGAAAAGAGAGACAGGATGTATGAATTGAACCAGACTATCAACTGGAAACCCAAATCAACAGGTGAGGGTAGATTTGGTAACTGGTTAAAAAATGCAAATGACTGGAATTTGTCTCGTTCACGTTATTGGGGAACTCCACTTCCGATATGGAGAACAGAAGATGGCTTAGAAGAAATTATTATAGGTTCTGTGGAAGAGTTAAAATCTGAAATGCAAAAATCAGTTGCTAAAGGATATATGGGAAAAGATATTTTTTCTGATTTTGTAGTTGGTGATATGAGTGAGGAGAATTATGAAAAGATCGACCTGCATAAAAATATTGTTGATCAAATTACTTTAGTTTCTCCTTCTGGTAAACCGATGAAAAGAGAATCTGATTTGATAGACGTTTGGTTTGATTCTGGAGCAATGCCTTATGCACAATGGCATTACCCATTTGAGCATAAAGAAAAAATTGATCAAAACGGCTTTTATCCTGCTGATTTTATTGCAGAAGGAGTAGATCAAACCAGAGGATGGTTTTATACTTTACATGCCATTGCAACAATGAATTTTGATACTATTGCTTATAAAAATGTGGTTTCAAATGGTTTAGTATTGGATAAATCAGGAAAAAAAATGTCTAAACGATTAGGCAATGCAATAGATCCGTTTAAGACCATGAAAAAGTATGGACCTGATGCAACCAGATGGTATATGATCGTAAATGCAAATCCATGGGATAATTTGAAATTTGACTTGGAAGGTGTTGCAGAGGTTCGAAGAAAATTCTTTAGTACTTTATACAATACCTATTCTTTCTTTATCCTTTATGCTAATATTGATAAATTTAATTATTCAGAAAAAGATATTGCTACTGAAGATAGACCAGAGATTGATCGATGGGTTTTATCTGAATTGAATTCATTGATTCAGAAAGTAGAAGAGTATTACAATGATTATGAGCCTACTAAAGTTGCAAGGGCAATTCAATACTTTGTTTCTGAGAATTTGAGTAACTGGTATGTTAGATTAAGCAGAAGAAGATTTTGGAAAGGAGATTATGAGCAAGATAAGATATCTGCATATCAAACCCTGTATACCTGTATGTTAACTGTGGCTAAAATGGCATCTCCAATTGCACCGTTTTTTATGGATAATTTGTATAGAGATTTAACAAATATTACTTCGGCAAATAAATTTAGTTCAGTACATTTGGATGAGTTTCCTAAGGCAGATGAATCATTGATAGATGCATCGTTAGAACGTAAAATGCAAAAAGCACAGACAATATCCTCTATGGTATTGTCCTTACGAAAAAAGGAGATGATTAAAGTTCGCCAACCCTTACAAAGAATAATGATACCAGTTTTGGATCAACAGGACAAAGAGGATATTGAAGCAGTATCTAATTTAATTGCATCAGAAGTTAATGTAAAAGAAATTGAACTGATTAATGACACTTCTGGTATCCTGATAAAGAACATAAAACCTAATTTTAAGGTTTTGGGACCAAAATTTGGTAAGAATATGCGATATGTTGGTGCCGCGATTCAAAAATTATCAGAAAAGGATATTGAAAGTATTGAAAAAAATGGTAAATTAAGCATTGATATAAATGGTGCTTTAGAAACGATCTTGTTAGATGAGGTTGAGATCACAACTCAGGATATTGAAGGGTGGTTAGTTGCCAATCAGGGCAATTTAACTGTAGCTTTAGACGTTTCAATTAATGAAGCTTTGAAAAATGAAGGAATTGCACGTGAATTGGTAAATAGAATTCAAAATTTACGAAAAGAAAAAGGCCTGGAAGTAACAGATAAAATTAGAATTACTTTAAAGAAAGATGGAGTTATTGATGAAGCAGTAGAATCAAATGCTACTTATATTAAAAATGAAACTTTAACAAAAGAGCTGGTATTAAAAGAAGAATTAAATAATGGAAATAGTATCGTATTTGATGATGTAAATACGGAATTATTATTAGAAAAAGTTTAAAGAGATGAATGATAAATTAGTAAGATTTTCAGACAAGGATTTACAGGAGTTTAAGGAGATCATTGAGAAAAAGATCGAACATGCTGAAGAGGATCTGGCATTGATAGAAAGTGCTTTTAAAAATGATAGCAATAACGGAACAGATGATACTTCACCTACCTTCAAAGCTTTTGAAGAAGGGTCAGAGACCATGTCTAAAGAAGCAAATGTACAGTTGGCAATTCGCCAGGAGAAATTTATTCGTGACCTTAAAAATGCCCTATTGCGTATTGAAAACAAAACGTATGGAATATGTCGTGTAACGGGTAACTTGATACAAAAGGAGCGATTAAAATTAGTTCCTCATGCAACATTAAGTATAGAAGCAAAAAGGCAGCAGTATTAAAAAGGATAGCTTTTTTGGGGTAAAAAATGTATGGATATTTTTTATCATGATGCTTTTTGTCCAAAATTTAACTGCTCAAAAAACAATCAAAAAATCTTTTAATTCAAAAGCAAATAGAGTCATTGTAGAATTTGATTATATTGATCAGGTTGAAATAATAACAACTGATATAGCCAATCAAATTACAGTTATATCAAAAAGTGAAGAGGTAGCATCATCTAAAATTAGCATTGAGGAAATTAATGATAAGTTATTTATCAAAAGTATTGATCAAAATATCACCGGAAGTGATATCGCAGTAATTAAGTTAAGTAATATTCGGCCAATGTATTCTTCTTATCAAATTTTGATTCCACGTAATATGAATGTTGACGTATCCCTTGTAAATGGAGATTTTAATTCTAAAAACTTTCAAGGTAAACTTCATTTAAAAATGGAAGAAGGAACAATAAAAATGGATTCATTTAGTGGAGAAGTTGTTGTTAATATTAACATAGGCAATGTTTTAATTTCAGATATTGAAGATTGTAGTATTGATGTAAGATCAAATTTAGGTAAGATTAATTCTAGTATAGATTTGAAAAAAGATAATGAAAATCATTTTTACGGAATTGTTGGAAGTAAAAAAAACTTTCTATTTATTAATGCTATACTGGCAAATATTCATTTAAAATCGGGTTTAAACTAATAATTTCTTATCATTGTAAAAATAAAATAACTCCATTGAAAAAAGCCATAATTATAATCATTATTATTTTACTGATTGATCAAATTTCAAAGATCTATATCAAAACAAATTTTGTGTTAAGTGAAGAGATCAAAGTTTTTGGTTTAGATTGGTTTCGTATACATTTTTTAGAGAATAATGGTATGGCATGGGGTAAAGAATTTGGAGGCAGATCTGGCAAGTTATTTCTCACTCTCTTCAGACTGGTTGCTATTTCAGGAATTGGTTACTGGCTGTATGGTGCTATAAAAAACAATTCACATAAAATACTCATAGTTGCAATTTCTTTTATTTTTGCAGGTGCCTTAGGTAATATAATCGACTCTATTTTTTATGGAATTTTCTTTGATGACAGTTTCCGTCAGGTTGCCACATTTTTACCTCCAGAAGGTGGTTATGATTCACTATTTCATGGTAAAGTGGTAGACATGCTATATTTCCCGGTAATTGATACTATGTTACCCGACTGGCTACCAGATATGTCATTTACCATCCCAGACTGGTTACCAATACTCGGAGGAAACAATTATTCATTTTTTGTAAACAGACATTTTACTTTTTTCGATCCTGTTTTTAATGTGGCCGACACAGCAATTAGTACCGGTGTTGCCACGCTAATTGTTTTTAACAAAAAGGTATTTCCGCACAAAACAGAAGAAAAAGAATTATAAATTCAATCCTTTTCTTTTCTTTAAAGCATTTACCAGTTGCATTAGATTATCAATTTCAACATGATCCATGATCACTACTTTGTACCATTTGTTTTGATCGTTGTGTTGTTCAGGAACCAAATCATATTTTAAAGCGATATCAGAGGGAATATACTCTGAATGAATAGTTACAATATTCATATTACCTTCTCTAAAATATTTAATATCTAACTGGTCCAGTTGTTTACAAAACCATTGTGTTCGCATTTGAAGAATGCTTATTTTTTCGTACCAGCCATAGGGTCCGTAAGTAAACAAGATCATAAATACTGCAATAGCATTTGCACCAGATCTACTTCCGCAAAGGGTTAGGTCCATACCTTCCACATACTCAGCTTCTTTGGTTAATACATTTTCAATCAACCCTTTTCTGCATAAATAAACTCCTGTTCCATAAGGAGCCTGTAACATTTTATGTGCATCAATAGTGATAGAACATATTTTTGGGTTAGAAAAGTTGATAGTTGATTTTAAATTACTGAACGGATATACAAATCCGCCATAAGCACCATCAATATGAAGCTTGTATGGTAAATCAAGCTTTTCCAGTAAATTGGTATAAACGTCTGGATCATCTACAGATCCGAACATAGTAGTTGCAAGATTTGAAATAACAATAAAATATTTTTTTCCATTTTTAACAGCAATTTTTACAATATTTCCTAAGCCACTTTCATCAATTTTTCTATTTTCAAACAGAACAGGAATTGATAGAAGGTCAATATTTAATATGTTAGAACCTTTTGGGATGGAGTAGTGTGTATCTTGGGATGCTAAAATGGCAATTTCACTGTTTTTAGCATTAAATTTATTCTTGAAATAATTTCTAAAAACCCACATTGCCTGAATATTAGCTTCTGTACCTCCCGGAGCAATATATCCGTCAAACTCTTCTGATTCTAATTTAAAAACATCAATGGCAAGAACTTTCAATACTTCACGTTCAATTTCTTGAGTTCCTTTAAAAGCTTTTTCAGAAGAACCAACAGTATGACAACCAATATGATTTGGATTTGCCACATAGGTTTTTAGAGTGGGAGCATCTTTTAAAAAGGGAGCATCGCTATAAAAAACCTTGTTATCCAATTTTGATGCGGGATAACCAAGAGATGTATCTTTATTGAAATCAACATTTTCACGAAGTGCATTTTCAATTCGTTCTTGTAGTTTCTCGTGTGTAAGTTTTTTCCAGTATTTCATTAAACCTTATTTTAAAAAAATGTATTTTTATACTAAATTTTGAAAGGCAAAAATACAAAATCATTGTTTTATAATTTGAAATTGTATTCCTATAATCCCCTGTTAACCTAATTTTTATGAAAAAGATTGGCATTTATATTTTAGTTTGTTTAATCGGTTTTTTTAGTGCAAAATTGATGTATAAAAATGAAAGAAAAGCTGAAACCAATGAAGATATTCAAATTGTAATCCAAAGTATCAATAACATTAGTAAATTGGTTGTAACCGAAGGAGTTTTTTCAGAAGTGTATAGTTATAAGAATGAGAAAAAATACTTTTACGATACTTTTGAATTTAATAAAAGTGCTATTGTTACGGTTAATGCAAGGGTTCAGGTATTATTTGATCTTGAAAAAATGGAAATCGAAATTGATTCCATTCATAAAAGGATAAAAATAAGAAGCATACCAAAAGAAGAAATTGTTATTATCCCTGATGTCAAATATTTTGATATTCAGCAAAGCACGTTTAACTCCTTTAGTAAAGAAGAGTTAAATAGTATCAATAAAAAAAGTATTGAGAAGATAAAGCAAACAGCTGAGTTAAGTGAATTAAAGAAAAATGCAAAAAAAAGACTGATAATTGAATTGTCAAAGATCTATCAATTGTCTGCAATTTTGGGATGGGAAGTTGTTGATGAAACGGAAGAACAATTATTGGATAATTTTTTTATGGAAAAAGCTAAATTTTGAATTTAGGAGTACAAATAAAAACTTTGCCAAATTCACCCGGCGTATATCAGTATTTTGATAAGGAAGATAAAATATTGTATGTAGGTAAGGCCAAGAATTTAAAGAAAAGAGTTGCTTCATATTTCACAAAAAATCATAAAAATGGTAAAACCAGAGTATTGGTCAAGAAAATTGCAAGTATCAAACATATTGTTGTAGAAACGGAAACGGATGCCTTGCTTTTAGAGAATAATCTGATCAAAAAATACCAGCCAAGATATAATGTTTTATTAAAAGATGATAAAACCTATCCATGGTTATGTATTAAAAAAGAAGCTTTTCCCAGAGTTTTTCTGACCCGAAATATTTATAAAGATGGCTCGGAGTATTATGGGCCTTACACTTCTGTAAGAGCAGTTAGAGCACTATTGTCACTAATAAAAGAATTGTATCCTTTACGAACCTGCGCTTACAATTTGAGTAAGCAAAACATTGAAAATAAAAAATATAAGATATGTTTAGAATACCATATCAAAAATTGTAAAGGAGCTTGTGAAGGATTGGAGTCGGAAGAGGATTATTTGGAATATATTCAGGAAGTTAGAAATATCATAAAAGGAAATTTTAAAACCTCATTACATAAATTTAATGATTTGATGTATTCATTTGCTGAGGCATCTGAATTTGAGGAAGCACAAAAGATCAAGGAAAAAATAGCTCTTTTATCCAATTATCAGGTAAAATCAACTGTAGTAAATCCTTCTATTACAAATGTGGATGTTTTTACCATTATCTCTGATGAAAGTTTTGCTTATGTCAATTTTTTTAAGATCTCTAATGGAGCTATCATACAGTCACATACTATTGAAATTAAAAAGAAACTGGAAGAAGATGATAGGTCTTTGCTAGAGTTGGCAATTGTAGAAATAAGACAGCGCTTTCACTCTGTTTCCAAAGAAATATATGTGCCTTTCAATGTTGAGGTTGGAGAAAAAATTAAAATAACCATTCCTAAATTAGGAGATAAAAAAAGGATTGTTGATCTGTCGTTGCGAAATGCGAAGTATTTTCGTCAGGAAAGATTCAAGCAAATTCAAATTGTAGATCCCGATCGTCATACAAATCGGATAATGAAACAAATGCAAAAGGATTTGCGATTACAACAAGAGCCCAGGCATATTGAGTGTTTTGATAATTCAAATATTCAGGGAAGTCATCCGGTGGCTGCCTGTGTAGTTTTTAAAAATGGCAAACCTAGTAAAAAGGATTATAGACATTTCAATATAAAAACAGTTATCGGACCTGATGATTTTTCCTCTATGGAAGAAGTTGTACATCGCAGATATAAAAGACTATTGGATGAAGATCAAGACTTACCACAACTCATTGTGATTGATGGAGGAAAGGGTCAGTTGAGTTCTTCTTTAAAAAGCTTAGATCTTTTAGGTTTGAGAGGTAAAATTGCCATTATTGGAATTGCCAAAAGACTGGAAGAGATATATTATCCTGATGATCCAATTCCATTATACTTAGATAAAAAATCAGAAACACTTAAAATTATACAGCAATTAAGAAATGAAGCGCACAGATTTGGAATTACACATCATAGAAATAAAAGGAGTAAAGGAGCAATTCAAACAGAACTGTCAAATATTAGCGGCATTGGTGAAAAGACCATTGTTACTTTGCTAAAAGAATACAAGTCGTTTAAAAGAGTAAAAAATGCAACTTTTGATGATTTAATACGACTAATAGGCAAAGATAAAGCTCAAAAACTAACAGCGTATTTTAATAAAATACAATAAATTTGTTTTGAAACGTTGAATCATTAAGTAGGAGATGAAAAAGTATTTACTTATCATATTAATTTTTAATTTTCATTTTATTTTTGCACAACATAGTTTGTCTCAAAATGATGATGTCAAAGTAGGCCTGGTTCTAAGTGGAGGTGGAGCAAAGGGATTTGCCCATGTTGGCGTTTTAAAAGTGTTGGAAGAAGCTGAAATAAGGGTTGATTATATTGCAGGAACTAGCATGGGAGCCGTAATAGGCGGTTTGTATGCTGCTGGTTATAATGCACGGGAATTAGATTCTATTTTAAGAAAATATGATCTAACATCATTGATCAGGGATGTTTTACCACGTAGTTCTTATTCTTTTTATCATAAAAAAAATGAAGGAAAATATGCCTTTTCACTTCCTATTGATAAATGGAAAATAGGTTTGCCATCTGTTTCAAAAGGGCAGAATGTTTATAATCTTATTTCTCAACTTACAGAACATGTTCATGAGATCAATGATTTTAGCAAACTACCTATTCCGTTTTTTTGTATTGCAACTGATCTGGAGACAGGTGAAGAAGTAATTCTGGATAAAGGCTCGTTACCGGAAGCTATAAGAGCTAGTGGATCTTTCCCAGGTTTATTGACACCCGTAAGAATAAATAATAAAGTTTTGGTAGATGGAGGTATAGTAAACAACTATCCTATAGAAGAATTAAAAGCAAAGGGTGTTGACTATATTATTGGTGTGAATGTAATGGGGCAATTGCTAGAAGAATCTAAACTAAACTCAGCACCTTTAATACTTGGTCAAATAGCTGGATTTCAGGTATATAAAAATGTAAAAGAAAAATCTAAAATGACAGACATTTATATAAAACCTGATATTTCAGAATATAATGATTTTTCATTTGATGAGGTAAATGATATTATAATGGTTGGTGAAGTGGCTGCCAGAGAACAGATTAAAGAAATGAAAGAGATAGCTGCAAAACAAAATAAGCGAAGACACCATACGGCTATTTATTCTTTTGATTTGAACAGAGATTTTGTGATCAAAGAAATTGTAATCAACGGAAATTTAAATTACACAGATAATTATTGCTTGGATAAACTAAAGCTTAAAAAAGAAATTGTGACAAGTCAGGAAAAGTTTTTAGAAGGAATTAATACCTTGACTGCAACAGGTAATTTTGAAAATATAATATACAGATTTATTCCTGTAAAAGGAGGAATGAAAGTTGAGTTCAATTTGATTGAGAATACAGTATCTACTTTTTTAAAAATTGGAGCTCATTATGATGCCTTATACAAAACAGGAATTCTTGTTAATCTAACCAAAAAGCACAGTTTTTTTAAGAATGATTTTTTATCAGCCGATTTTATAATTGGAGATAACTTAAGATATAATATTGATTATTTTCTAGATAATGGTTTTAACTGGAGTTTTGGATTAAATACACGATACAACTCTTTTACACAAGATATTACGATTGCTTTAGATGAAGATGAACCAGAGTTTGGTATCAAAGTTCCGCATCATTACAATGATTTTACAACACAATTTTTTGTACAAACAACTTTTAATAATAATATGGCCTTTAGAGTGGGTGTTGAAGATAAAAATTTGAAAGTATTTATTGAAGAAATTGTAGATGATCAAACAGAGAAGGTTTTTTTGGATAATAGTAATTATGTTAATGTATTTGCAAAGGCTGCATACGATTCATATAGTACACAGTTTTCACCAAAAAGTGGTTTTTATTTTGATGCTACCTATAGGTTTTATTTGTTATCAACGGATTATTTTGAAGATTTTGATCCTTTCTCACAATTATCTGGAAAAATAGGTTATGCCTATACAATGTTTGATAAGTTAACTTTACAATATATTGCTCAGGCTGGGATTACAATTGGTTCAAGTGGAAATAATGTTCATGATTACCATTTAGGAGGGTATAATGAAAACTTTATCAATACATTTGAGTCATTTTATGGTTATGATATCGCAGAATTAAATAGTCCGAGTTTTTTAAAATCTACATTTATATTAAGATATGAGTTGTTTAAAAATAATTATTTATCATTTACTGGAAATTATGGAAGGTTAAACAGTAATCTTTGGAACGGCGGATCCATTTTTGAAGACACCGTATCAGGGTATGCATTTGGATATACCTGGGATACTTTTATTGGTCCGATAGAATTAAAATATTCCTGGACCCCGGATATTAAGAAAAAATACTGGTATTTTAATTTAGGATTCTGGTTCTAGCTAATCGTTTTCACCTTCTTTATATTATATTTAAATTTAATTCTGTGTTGAATAAAATACATTACAGGTACAACAATTAAAGTTAAAAAAGTTGCAAATGTCAACCCAAAAATGATTGTCCATGACATGGGACCCCAAAAAGCTACATTTTCACCACCAATGTAAAACTGAGGATCAAATTCAGTGAATAAGGTCATGAAATTGATATTTATACCAAGCGCCAGGGGTAATAATCCTAAAATAGTTGTAATTGCTGTAAGTAAAACAGGTCTTAATCTTGTTTTCCCACCTTCAATAATGCTTTCGTAAATCAGATCCATACTTGCATCTTTTTCATCAATACCTTGTTCAATACTTTTTCTTTGTAATACTAAATTGGTATAATCAATTAAAACGATGGCATTATTTACAACAATTCCTGCCAATGAAATTATTCCGATCATGGTCATCATTACAACAAAATCCATTCTAAAAATAATCAAACCAAATAAAACCCCAATTAAACTCAATAATACCGATAATGATATGATTATTGGTGTAGATGTTGAATTAAATTGTGCAACCAAGATCAAAAAAATTAAAAATACAGCAATTAAAAGGGCAGTGCTTAAAAATTCCATTTGTTTGGCCTGTTCTTCTTGCTGACCCGTAAAGGACACATTAATATCTTTTGGAAGATTTAAACCTTCTAAAGAAGTTTTAATTTGATTATTTACTTCGGTGGCATTATAATTTTCAAGAACATTAGAAAAAACAGTAATAACTCTATCTAAATCTTTTCTTTTAACAGCACTGAATGTAGAAGATTTTTCCATTTTAACAACGGCATTAACAGGAACCTGAACAATTTTTCCTGTATTCTGATTTCTAAAAGTTATTTTTTGATTTATAAGTGCATTTTTATCATATCGATATTGATCCATTAATCTTAAATTGATTGGATAATCATCATCATCATCTTTATAAGTTGATATTTCTTTACCATATAGTGAAGTTCTAATGGCCATACCTATTTGTCCGGTAGAAACACCTAAACGTCTTGCTTTTTGTCGATCAACAATTATGGGTAATTCAGGTTTATCCTGATCAATGTCTAATTTTAATTCTTCAATTCCTTGAATATTTGATTTGTTAATAAATTTTCTGATATTTTCAGAAGTAGTAATTAATTCTTCATAATTATCGCCACTAACTTCAATATTTATAGGAGCACCGGTAGGGGGTTCATTTTTTGGATGATCAACTGTAATTTTAACACCCGGATAGCCGTGAAGGATATCTCTTATTTCGGTTAAAACCCTATTGGTATGGATACCATTTCTTTCTATAAATTTCACAAAATCGACTGTAATTCTGGCTTTGTTCGGTGTGGTTCCACCTTGTGGTCCTCGATTAGGGTCGCTTGCTCCTTCCCCAACCTGACCAATTACAGAAGTAATCAGGAAATTTTCATCATTAACTTCATACTTTTTAATATAATCTTGAATTTTAATTTCAATTTCACTAGATAATTCATTAGTAATTTGAATATCAGTTCCTATAGGATATTCAATATAAACATAAACTTGTTTTGGAGGAGTTTCGGGGAAAAACAAAACTTTTGGAGGGAAAATCCCAAATAATACAATAGCCAATATTAGTAAACCGAATGTTCCGAAAAAGAATCTATAAACATTTTTTCCCTTTAAGGCAAATCTTAAATTACCCTCATAAATATTCTCTAAATAGGGTAGAAATCTCTTTTGAAACCAAATGGTTGACGGTGTAAGAAATTTAGTATTAACAATACGTAAGAATCCACCTATAACCATTAATAAACCAATCGCATTTAAAAATTTTAATTTTGTAGAAATTCCTGCAATAATAAATAGAAAGCCAATTCCAAT
>JAUVCP010000193.1 GCA_030590765.1 Flavobacteriaceae bacterium
ATCAGGGATTGCATGTCACTTTGCAAATATAGGAGTTGAAGTGTTATTGCTTGACATTGTACCACGTGAATTAAACAAGCAGGAAGAATCAAAAGGACTAACACTTGAAAGTCCTTTTGTTAGAAACCGAATTGTAAATGATAGCCTTAAAGCTTCATTAAAATCTAAACCATCACCTATTTATAATCAAAAATTTGCATCAAGGATTTCCACAGGTAATTTAGAAGATGATATTTCAAAAATTAAAGATGTTGATTGGGTAATTGAAGTAGTGGTAGAAAGATTGGATATCAAGCAACAGGTTTTCGAAAATATTGAAAAACACCGTAAAAAAGGCACATTAATAACATCAAATACCTCTGGTATCCCTATTAAATTTATGAATAAGGGACGTAGTGAAGATTTTCAAAAGAACTTTGCAGTAACACATTTCTTTAATCCTCCCAGATATTTAAAATTGTTCGAAGTTATCCCTGGACCAAACTGTGATCAGGATGTAACCGATTTTTTAATGATGTATGGTGAAAAATTCTTAGGCAAGACTTCTGTTTTGGCTAAAGATACTCCTGCATTTATTGGTAACCGAATTGGTATTTTTGGAATCATGAGTTTGTTTCATGCAGTGAAAGATCTTGGTTTAAGCATTGAAGAAGTTGATAAACTTACAGGACCGGTTATTGGCCGTCCAAAATCAGCTACCTTTAGAACAGTTGATGTAGTTGGTCTAGACACATTGGTTCATGTCGCTAATGGTTTATATAATGGTGTACCTGACGATGAAGCCCATGACCTGTTTAAACTTCCTGCTTATATTGAAAGCATGATGGAGAATAAATGGCTGGGAAGTAAAACAAAACAAGGTTTCTACAAAAAAACAGTTGATGAAAAAGGTAAAAAGCAAATTTTAGGATTAGATCTTGAAACCTTAGAATACAGAGCACCAAAAAAAGCAAAATTTGCAACACTTGAAATGACCAAAACCATCGATAAAGTTATCGATAGGTTTAAAGTATTAGTAAAAGGAAAAGACAAAGCAGGCGAATTTTATCGTAAAACATTTGCTGCTATGTTTGCTTATGTTCAAAATCGTATACCCGAAATTTCAGATGAATTATACAGAATTGATGATGCAATGAAAGCTGGTTTTGGATGGGAACACGGACCATTTCAAATATGGGATGCTATTGGTGTAGAAGCTGGAGCAAAAATGATGAAAAAAGAAGGTTATGAAACAGCTTCCTGGATAAATGAAATGCTAGAAAAAGGTGAAAAATCATTCTATGCAGTCAAAAATGGCGCAAAATATTATTATGATATTCCAAAAAAAGAACAAGTTAAAATACCAGGTCAGGATGCCTTTATTATTTTAGATAATATTCGCGAATCACAAACAATATGGAGTAATTCCGAAGCATCAATCCAACATCTAGGAGATGGAGTTTTAAATGTAGAATTCCAATCTAAAATGAATTCTCTTGGAGGAGGAGTTTTAGAAGCTATCAATAAAGGAATAGATCTTGCCGAAAAAGATTATGAAGCAGTAATTTTGGGTAACCAAGCTGCAAACTTTACCGTTGGTGCAAATCTAGCAATGGTATTTATGCTAGCTATAGAACAGGAATATGATGAACTGAACATGGCTATTAATTTATTCCAAAGTACCGTAATGCGAATGCGTTATTCTTCTGTACCTACTCTTGTCACCCCTAGGGGTTTAACTCTTGGAGGTGGTTGTGAATTGAGTTTACATGCTGATAAAGTTGTAGCTGCTGCAGAAACATATACAGGATTAGTTGAATTTGGTGTTGGTTTAATACCAGGTGGTGGTGGAACCAAGGAAATGACAAAAAGAGTTTCAGATCTTTGGATCAAAGATGATGTAAAATTAAACCGACTTCGAGATGCATTTATAAATATTGCAATGGCTAAAGTTGCTACATCAGCACATGAAGCGTATGATATGGGTTATTACCAGCATGGTAAAGATATGGTGGTTGTAAACGCCGACAGACAAATTGCTACAGCAAAACGCCATGCTTTACAGATGTTACAAGATGGATATACACAACCTGCTCCACAAAAAGTAAGAGTATTAGGTCAGCAGGCATTAGGAATGTTTATGGTGGGAACCGATAGTTTAGAAAAAGGTAGATATGCATCTGAACACGATAAAATGATTGCAAATAAACTGGGCTGGATTTTAGCCGGAGGTGATCTATCAGAACCAACTGATGTTAGCGAACAATATTTACTGGATCTTGAACGTGAAGTTTTCTTATCTCTTTTAGGTGAAAGAAAAACATTGGAAAGAATTGAACATACTTTAAAAACAGGTAAACCACTTCGTAATTAAATTAGTAATGAGAATTGAGTAATGAGTATTGAGAACTAAAATTGAAAACATGCATAAATTAGAAGATTTGAAAGTTTGGAACAAAGCAATGAATGTTGCTGTTGAGACTTACAAATTATCAGCTGATTTTCCTGTTGAGGAAAAATATGGTTTAATCAGTCAAATTAGGAGGAGTGCTGTTTCAATACCATCAAATATAGCAGAAGGTGCAGGAAGAAATTCCAAAGGAGAATTCAAACAATTTTTAGGAATTGCTAATGGCTCTTCATTTGAATTATATACTCAATTAAAACTATCATACAAACTGAATTTAGTTTCAGTTGATAAAATAAAACCAATTCTAAACGAAGTTATAGAAATTCAAAAAATGAATTATTCATTAATAAAATCTTTAGAAAAATAGTATTTCTCAATACTCAATTCTAAATACTAAATACTTTTAAAACATGAAAACAGCATATATAGTAAAAGGATACAGAACAGCAGTTGGTAAAGCACCAAAAGGAGTTTTTCGGTTTAAAAGACCGGATGAACTTGCGGCAGAAACTATTGAACACTTATTAAAAGAAGTTCCTGAGTTAGATAAAAAAAGAATTGATGATGTAATTGTTGGTAATGCAATGCCAGAAGCTGAACAAGGTTTGAATATTGGTCGTTTGGTTTCCCTTATGGGACTTAAAATTGATGATATTGCAGGAATGACCGTTAACCGTTATTGTGCATCAGGGTTGGAAACTATCTCTATTGCAACAGCAAAAATACAATCAGGAATGGCAGATTGTATCATCGCAGGTGGTGTTGAGAGCATGAGTTATATTCCTATGGGAGGTTATCGCCCGGTTCCAAATTATAAATCAACCAAAGAAGGTCATGAAGATTATTACTGGGGTATGGGACTAACTGCCGAGGCGGTAGCGCATCAATATAAAGTTTCCCGTGAAGATCAGGATGAGTTTTCTTACAATTCTCATATGAAATCTCTTAAGGCTTTAGATGAAGGAACTTTTAATGATGATATTGTTCCTATCACCGTTGAACAGATCTATTTAGATGGAAAAGGGAAAAAACAAACCAAGGAATATATCGTAAAAAATGATGAAGGACCTCGAAGAGGGACTTCAAAAGAAGCATTAGCAAAACTGCGCCCTGTTTTTGCTCAGGGAGGAAGTGTTACAGCTGGTAATTCATCACAAATGAGTGATGGTGCAGCATTTGTTTTAGTAATGAGTGAAGAAATGGTAAAAGAATTAAATCTGGAACCCATTGCAAGAATGGTTTCTTATGCAGCTGTTGGTGTTGATCCAAAAATAATGGGAATTGGTCCAGTAAAAGCGGTTCCAAAAGCATTGGCAAAAGCAGGCTTAAAACAAAATGACATTGAGTTATTCGAATTGAACGAAGCATTTGCATCACAATCTTTAGCTGTACTACGTGAATTGGATCTTAACCAGGAAATTGTAAATGTTAATGGTGGAGCAATTTCAATGGGGCACCCACTTGGTTGTACAGGAGCTAAATTGTCAGTTCAGTTATTTAATGAAATGCGCCGTCGTAAAAATAAATATGGTGTTGTAACTATGTGTGTTGGTACAGGACAAGGAGCTGCAGGTGTATATGAATTTCTTTCATAATTGAATTGTAAATTTTTATAACAAACTAAAATAGTAAAAACTACACAAGTAAGATTGAAATAATTTAACATTCAACATCTAAAATTTAATATATAAACAATGAAAACAATAAAAGGAGGCGAATTTTTAATAAAAGAAGTAAAATACGAAGATATCTTTATCACGGAAGAGTTTACGGAAGAGCATATTATGATGAAAGAATCGGTTATAGAATTTATTGACCGTGAAGTTTGGCCTAATAAAGAACGATTTGAAAATAAAGATTATGCTTTAACCGAAAGTATAATGCGTCAAGTTGGCGAAATGGGATTTTTAGGTATTTCAATACCTGAGCAATATGGCGGAATGGGTATGGGATTTGTATCTACAATGTTGGTAACTGACTATATGTCGGCTGCAACCGGTTCAATAGCAACTGCTTTTGGTGCGCATACAGGTATTGGTACTATGCCAATTTTTTTATACGGAACAGAAGAACAAAAACAAAAATACTTACCACAACTTACAGCTGGTGAAAAATTTGGTGCTTATTGTTTAACAGAGCCAGAAGCCGGTAGTGATGCTAATTCTGGTAAAACAACTGCAACTTTAACAGACGATGGTAAAAATTATTTGATCAACGGTCAAAAAATGTGGATCTCAAATGCTGGCTTTGCAGAGATTTTTATTGTTTTTGCAAGAATTGAAGACGATAAAAATATTACCGCTTTTATTTTAGAATACGATAAAGAAAACCCAAATGGTGTTACTTTCGGAGAAGAAGAAGATAAGTTGGGTATCAAATCTTCATCAACCAGACAAATGTTCTTCAGTGATACCAAGATTCCTGTTGAAAATATGCTTTCCAAAAGAGGAAAGGGTTTCAAAATAGCATTGAATTCTTTAAATGTTGGTCGAATTAAACTGGCTGTTGCATGTTTAGATGCCAGCAGAAGAATCATTACCGCCTCAGTTAATTACGCCAATGAACGTATTCAATTTAAAACACCAATCGCACAATTTGGTGCTATTCAAGCAAAACTTGCCGAAATGAGTGTACGTACTTTTGCCAGTGATGCAGGTTCATACAGAGCGGCTAAAGACATTCAGAATTATATTGATGCGCTTTTGGTAAAAGGAAAATCTCATCAGGAAGCTGAATTAGAAGCATTTAGCGAATATGCTATTGAAGCAGCAATTTTAAAAGTTTATGCTTCTGAAACATCACAATATGTATCTGATGAAGGCATCCAAATTTTTGGTGGTATGGGATTCTCTAAAGATACACCTATGGAATCTGCATGGAGAGATGCGCGTATTACAAGAATTTATGAAGGTACAAATGAAATTAACAGACTGCTTACAGTAGGTATGTTACTTAAAAAATCATTTA
>JAUVCP010000382.1 GCA_030590765.1 Flavobacteriaceae bacterium
AGGGTCAATAACCACCCCATTACCTACAATATTGATACATTTTTCATGAAAAATACCAGAGGGTATGGTGTGCAATACATGTTTAAAGCCATTAAAGATCAATGTGTGACCCGCATTTGGACCTCCTTGAAATCGTGCAACTATATCATAGTTTTTTGTAAGAACATCAACAATTTTACCCTTTCCTTCGTCACCCCATTGTAACCCTAGTAGTAAATCAATCATAAATAATTATTTATTCGTTATTAGTTTTGTTATTTTTTTTCCCATAAAAATACAAGGAATGACTTTCAATTGTGATGTCAAATACTTCTTCAATGGATTTTTTTATATTTTCAATTCTTGGATCACAAAATTCAATCACCTCACCAGTGTCATTTAATATAATATGATCATGTTGTTTATTAAAAAATGATTTCTCATAATGAGCTTGATTCTGACCAAACTGATGCCTTCTAACCAAACCACATTCCAACAATAATTCAATAGTATTATAAAGTGTAGCGCGGCTTACTCTATAATTTTTATTTTTCATGTCAATATAAAGCGATTCAATATCAAAGTGATCGCTCTTGTCGTAAATCTCTTGAAGAATGGCAAAACGCTCGGGAGTTTTTCTGTGGTTATTGTCTTCTAAAAATTTGGTAAAGAAGCTTTTAACTGTTTCCTGATTTTGTGTATTATTCATCTTTTATATGTGAGATTTTAGCTGGTCAAAGTTACATTTAATCCAAATAATAATTTGTATAAATTTAAGAAATTAATTGTGAATCCTTTCAACTTTTTCAATACCATCAATTTTTTTGATTTGTTGAATTAAATTATTCAATTGCTTGTTGTTATTAATATGGACAGTTATTTTGCCTTGAAAAAAACCTTCATTGCCTGATATGTTCAATTCATGGATGTTTACATGCAAATTTTTGTAAATTATTCTGGTAATATCATTAACTAAACCAATATTATCAATTCCAGTGATATTTAATTTTGCTTTATAGCCCTGTTGAGAAGAATCTATCCATTTTGCAGTTATGATGCGGTATGCATAATTAGATTGTAAACTTACTGCATTCGGACAGTTGTGTTTGTGTACCTTAATACCATCATTTATAGCTATAAAACCAAATACCTGATCGCCAGGAATAGGACTGCAGCATTTTGCAAAAGAATATTTAAGCTTCTCTTCATCCTTGCCAAAAACAAGCATATCATATTTAGCGGTAACTTCATTGCTTTGAATATCAACCGGGGCTGCAGTACTTCTCTTAATTTTGTTTTTAAAAAAATTGACCAATGCATTTGATTTTTGACTGGCATATTTTTTTAATTGTATATTGTCAATTGATCCGTTTCCCATTCTGTAAAACAGATCAAAGCTTGTTTTTAATTTAAAAAAGTTAACAAGTTCATTGATCGTATTTTCATTGAACTTAATTTTTAAATGACGCAATTTTCTTGAAAGAATTTCTTTTCCCTCATTGGCAATTTTCTTTTGGTCTTCTTTAAGAGCACTTTTAATTTTTGATTTTGCTCTAGCAGTTTTAACAATATCCAGCCATGCCTGCTTTGGTTTTTGGGTAGTAGCTGTAATAATTTCAACCTGATCACCACTTTTTAAGGTCTGACTCAACTGAACCAGTTTTCCGTTAACCTTTGCAGCACGACAATGCATACCAACTTCTGTGTGAATTGCAAAGGCAAAATCAAGTGCCGTTGCTCCTTTTGGTAGCGATTTTATATCTCCATTAGGAGTAAAAATATAAATTTCTTTAGCATATAAGTTGAGTTTGAACTGCTCAACAAATTCAACTGCATTTGTATCTGGATTTTCTAAAGATTCTCTAAGTTTATTAAGCCAGATCCCTAAACCACTTTCAGATTCATTTCCATGCTTGTATTTAAAATGAGCAGCATAGCCTTTTTCTGCAATTTCATCCATTCTGCAAGACCGTATCTGCACTTCAACCCACTTACCTTTTGGTCCCATTACCGTAATATGAAGAGATTCATACCCGGTTGATTTTGGCTGTGTGATCCAGTCTCTTAAACGTTTAGGGTTCGGACTAAAATGATCGGTAACAATAGAATATATTTTCCATGCATCAAACTTTTCATTTTTCTTATCCGATTTATAATTGATTCGAATTGCAAATTTATCATAAACTTCATCAAATGAAACTCCTTGATTGAGCATTTTTTTTCGGATAGAATGAATCGATTTGGATCGTCCTTTGATGGAATATTCAAATCCTTCCTTATCTAATGATTCTTTTATAATACTTGTAAAACCAATAATGTAATCTTCCTGCTCTTCTTTACTCTCAGAAATGCTGTTTGAGATGTCTTTATATACTTCTGGTTCTGTATATTTCAAACTTAAATCTTCAAGTTCCGTTTTTATATTATAAAGACCTAATCTATGTGCAAGAGGAGCGTAAATAAAAATTGTTTCTGATGCAATTTTTATCTGTTTTTCTGGTCGCATTGAGTCCAAAGTTTGCATATTGTGCAATCTGTCGGCTATTTTGATTAAAATAACTCTTACATCATCATGCAGTGTAAGAAGCATTTTTCTATAATTTTCTGCCTGAATAGAAACATCCTGATCTTTACTCATACGAGAGATCTTGGTCAAACCATTTACAATTTTGGTAATTGTTTCTCCAAAAAGTTCTTCCAAATCAGCAAACGTATAGTCCGTATCTTCTACCACATCATGTAACAAAGCGGCAGCAATGGAATTTGCACCTAATCCAATTTCGTTT
>JAUVCP010000203.1 GCA_030590765.1 Flavobacteriaceae bacterium
ACCAAGGCGCTTGCTGGATTTAAAAAGGGCGAAGTTAGGGTTTTGGTAGCAACGGATATTGCAGCACGAGGATTGGATATACCTTTATTGCCTCATGTAATCAATTTTGAATTACCAAATGTGCCAGAAGATTATGTGCACAGAATTGGCAGGACAGGAAGGGCAGGAGCTAGTGGAGAAGCGATTTCTTTGGTTACTCAGGAAGAAAAGGATTATTTAAAAGATATTGAGAAGCTGTTGAATTTGCGAATTCCAAGTGAAATTGTTGAGGGTTTTGAACCAGATACAGCTCCTGTGACAGAAAAAAAGAACCCTAATAATTCAAGACATCAAAATTTTAAAAGAAAAGGTGGGAATAGAAATTTTAACAGACGATCAAACAGGCGTAAAAAGTCTTAAAGTAATAGTTTAATGTTCGTTAAAAATCAGTATTAAAAGATGTACCTAAAGAAATTAAGGAACTACAAACTCCCATTTTAGCTTAGCAAATAATTCTATTACTTTCTCTTTATCTTCAATTTTACAAACGGTATAATCAAAATTATTGTTATAGATTAAAATGGTAAGACCTTTCTTTTTTAAGATCGCATTATTTCTGTGTAAATAGTCATAGGCGAATTCATTAGATCTAGCTGGATAAAATTTCATGTTCTTAAGTAGTATGAGGTCATGAATATTTTTTTGGGCAACTTTAGCTTTTTCACTATAGGTCATTATTTGGGTGTAAGTTAAGATTTGATTTACAGCCCATTGTATATAAAGGTAATCATCTCCATTATTGGTCCATTCTGCTAGATAAGGGTTTGGTTCATAATTTATATCTTCAAATTTAATTTTTACTCCCCAGTTTTTAATTGTTTTTAGTGAGAAATCTTTGTAAACAAAATCAAACTTTTTCGGATCATGTGCTGCAAGCCACAACTTGTTAGCCAGATCTTTCTTTTCTTTTTCTGTAAAGGAATCCAGGGTCAATAAATCTGCAAGTTCAGTAAACACCTGTTTTTCTATACCCAATTCTTTAGCTTTGGGCTTTGTTTTCGTATAACTGCGTAACTTACTTTTAAACTTGATATTGGTGTAGTCTTTTTGCTGCGCTATTAAAAAATAACTAAAAAGTAGAAGATATAATAAGGGTAGCGCTTTTTTCACTTTCAATTATTTGTAAATATTAATGCATCAGGATTCTAACGAAATTAGTCCTTATTTATTGAGTAAATATAAAAAAATATCTGCTTTTTTATACAAAAAGCAGATATTATTAAGGGGAGCATAATAAAATGTGAATTATGGTTGAACCAATTCCCACTTAAAATTTTCAAATAAAGTTGTTATTTTATCTTTGTTTTCCAAATCGCAAACAACAATATTGTAATATCCTTTAGTTACAAGTGCAACCAATCCTTTCTTTTCTAATTCCGTATTAACTGTTTCTAAATAGGAATAAGCCCAATCATCATCTTTTGGTGGCGAAAAATTTATATCTTTAGTTACGAGTAATTCGCTAAAGGAGGAAGCTACACTATCTGCATCATCTCCATAGGTCATCAATTGAAAATAGTCTAAAATTTTATTTATTGTCAGTTGAAAATAGGGATATTCATCGTCACTAACTGTCCAGTCTGTTAAATATGGATTTGGTTCTAAAACAATTTCACCTTTGGCATTTCTGGTTCCCCAGTTTTTGTTTGAAGTAACGGCAAAATCTTTAAAAACATAATCAAATGTCTTTGGGTTTTCCAAAGCTAACCAGATCTTGTCAACAATTTCTTTTTGTTCAGATTTAGAATAATTTTTGGCACTCAAAACACTAACAATTTCTGATAATATTTCTTTTTCAATGCCTATTTCTGTAGTTCGCGGGGCGTCCTCTTTGTATTTATAAATATAACTCCTAAATTCAATATTCGAATAGTCAGTTTGTCCAAATGTAGATGAATTTATAGCAATAAAGATAATGAGGGAGAGTAATTTTTTAATCATATATTTACTTTAGTTAAACTTTAATATAGCAATTTATTAGTTTGATAATCAAATATGTAAGATAATCAAACTGGGTCAAGTTAGTCTAAAATTAAATTGATTTCTAAGGGGAATCAACTACATTTCAAGGTGCAATTTACAAATATTTTGCTATTACACAAAAGATAATAAGGTAATTATTAGATTTTTATGATGAAAATAAACTTATCAGCATTAAAAAAAGGTTTTTTCACTAAACGATAAAGCAAGAAATATTTTTTGGTAAAGGTGTCTTCCGGTTGTTTATCAGCTTAAATTAATTACTCAACATCACAGGCATTACCAGCATGGTGATTTCTTCTCCTTCTTCTAAACCATCAATTGGAGTTAAAATCCCTGCTCTGTTTGGTAATGACATTTCCAACAGAATTTCATTTGAACTTAAATGGTTCAACATTTCCAATAAAAAACGTGAATTGAATCCAATTTGCATATCGTCACCTTCATAGCTACATTGTAACCTTTCGTCTGCTTTATTAGAGAAATCCAGATCTTCTGCAGAAATTTTTAATTCGGTTCCAGCCATTTTTAAACGTATTTGATGGGTGGTTTTACTTGAAAAAATAGAAACCCTGCGAACTGAATTAGAAAATGAGTTTCTTTCTAAAGTTAATTTATTTGGATTTTCTTTTGGTATAACCGCTTCGTAATTAGGATATTTACCATCTATTAGTCTGCAAACTAAAATACTTCCACCAAAAATGAATTTGGCATTGGTGTCATTGTATTCTATGCTCACATCATCTTCACTTCCAGATAGAATATTCTTTAACAGTGTTAAAGGTTTTTTTGGCATAATGAATTCTGCAACCTCATTGGCACTAACATCTGTTCTTATGTATTTTACTAATTTATGGGCATCAGTTGCAACAAAAATCAGATTTTCGGGTGAAAATTGAAAGAAAACACCACTCATAACCGGTCGAAGATCATCGTTTCCGGAAGCGAATATTGTTTTTGAAATAGCAGTTGCTAATATATTTCCTTTTAAAATTGTAGAACTTGGTGATTCTAATTCCACTGATCTTGGAAACTCAGCCCCATCCGCGTAAGCGAGTGCGTATTTACCACTATCAGAACTAATTTCAATAGTATTGTTATCTTCAACCTTAAAAGTTAAAGGCTGATCTGGGAATGTTTTTAAAATATCTAAAAGCAATCTCGCAGGTACAGCAATAGCACCTGTTTCATCTGCCTCAACATCAATAGTAGTACTCATTGTTGTTTCCAGATCAGATGCTGAAATCTTCAATTGATTATCACTTAATTCGAACAGAAAATTATCGAGAATTGGTAATGTATTATTGGTATTAATAACTCCTCCTAATATTTGAATTTGTTTTAATAACTGAGAACTAGATACAATGAATTTCATCTATATAAAATGTTAGTTGCTAATGGATATATTATCTTAAGATATAAGTTACAAATATATTATTTTAAACTAGAATTCAAAAGAATAATTGATACGGAAATTTATTTTTTAAGTGTTAAGGTTTTCTTAATACAATAATATTAAGGATTATTTTTTTAGATTTGTTCATATAGCCACTAAATATTTAAATTAAACAAACCATAATTATTCTTCTTATTTTATCAATAAGTAATAAGTATATAATTTCTGTTTTTAATTTTATTACAATAATACATATGAAACGTATTCTATTTATTCTTTTTGTTTTTGGGTTTTCAGTGATAAATGCGCAAGCACCCAAAAAGAAAAATTCGGGTGAAATATATCAATCTATTCAAAAATTAAATTTTTTAGGAACAGTTTTATACCTAGCAGCCCACCCTGATGATGAGAATACTAGAATGATCTCCTATTTCTCAAATCATATGCACGCACGCACTGCTTACCTGTCATTGACCCGTGGTGATGGAGGTCAGAATTTGGTAGGGCCTGAAATAAGGGAATTGCTTGGAGTTATTAGAACCAATGAACTATTACAGGCCAGAAGGGTTGATGGAGGAGAGCAATTTTTTACAAGAGCCAATGATTTTGGATACTCCAAACATCCTGATGAAACTTTAGAGATTTGGAATAAAAAAGAGGTATTAAGAGATGTTGTTAGAATAATAAGAAATTTTCAACCAGATATTATCATCAATAGATTTAATGAAGAATCTGCCGGAAAAACACATGGGCATCATACTTCTTCGGCTATGTTAAGCGTAAATGCCTTTGATTTGTCATCAGATAAAAATTATCATATAGATAATACAAACCCTTGGGAGATCAAAAGGGTGTTTTTCAATACTTCCTGGTGGTTTTACGGATCAAAAGAGAAGTTTGAAAAAGCTGACAAATCTAAAATGATGTCATTTGATACCGGGGTTTATTTTCCGTCAAGCGGATTATCCAATACCGAAATAGCATCATTAAGCAGAAGTATGCATAAATCACAAGGATTTGGTAGTACAGGTTCCCGAGGAAGTGAAATGGAATATCTTAAATTGATCAAAGGTGAAATGCCAGGCGATAAGGCCAATATTTTTGAAGGAATTAATACTACATGGACAAGAGTAAAAGGCGGGAATAAGATTAAAGAAATATTTGAAGGTGTTGAGAAGAATTTTGATTTTAAAAATCCATCAGCAAGTATTCCAGATCTGGTTAAGGCTTATAGCCTTATTATTAATATAGAAGATGATCATTGGAGAAAAATTAAGGAAAAGCAGATAAAAGAAATTATTGCTGATTGTTCCGGGTTGTATCTTGAAGTAATTTCTGATATTCCAAATGCAATACCCGGTGCTGATATAGAATTAAAAATGGAATTGATCAATAGGAGTCTGCAAAAAATGCATTTGAATTCCTACACCATCAATAATGGGTTAGACAATGCTTTAGTGCATCAAAATAAAAATCTGGAAAATAATAAAAAAGTTAATCTAAAAAATCATTTATCAATTCCAAAAACTGCTCCGTATTCATCAGCCTACTGGTTGAATAAAAAAGGGACTTTGGGAATGTATAAGGTAACAGATCCAGATAAGATAGGAATGCCAATAGCACCTTCAGATAATTTTGTGATTTTTAGCATAGATATAAATGGAACGGTCATTCCCTTTGAAAGAGTTATCAAATATAAATATAATGATCCTGTAAAAGGAGAAGTGTATCAGCCATTTGAAATATTTCCTAAAATCACCTCCCAAATAGCATCTAATGTAATTATCTTCAATGAAGATCAT
>JAUVCP010000244.1 GCA_030590765.1 Flavobacteriaceae bacterium
GGTGAACTTGGAGCAGATTATGAAGAAATGGGAGGTTGGACCTCAGAAAGTGAGGCTGCCAGTTTATTATCTTCTCTTGGTGTAAAAGATGATATGCATGCTGTATTGATGAAAGATCTGGATGGTAAGGCTAAAGTAAGAGTTTTACTTGCTCAGGCTTTATTTGGAAATCCGGATGTACTCATCATGGATGAGCCAACCAATGATCTTGATTTTGAAACAATTTCATGGCTTGAGGGTTTTTTAGCAAACTATGATAATACAGTGATAGTTGTGTCGCATGACCGTCACTTTTTAGATGCTGTTTGCACCCATATTTCGGATATAGATTTTAGTAAAATAAATCAGTATTCTGGTAATTATACTTTTTGGTATGAGTCTAGTCAGTTAGCCGCTAAACAAAGAGCACAGCAAAACAAAAAAGCCGAGGATAAGAAAAAAGAACTGGAAGAATTTATTCGTCGTTTTTCTGCAAATGTTGCGAAATCTAAACAAGCAACTTCCAGAAAAAAAATGATCGAAAAATTAAATATTTCTGATATCAAACCTTCCAGCAGAAGATATCCTGCTATAATTTTTGGTCAGGAACGTGAAGCTGGTAATCAGATCTTACATGTTGAAAATCTTTCAAAAAGTATTGATGGTGAAGTATTATTTAAAGGTATTGATATCAATCTGGCAAAAGGAGATAAAGTGATGCTATTATCAAGAGAGTCAAGAGCTGCTACTGCCTTTTATGAAATCATAACTGGTAAGGACAAACCAGATTCGGGTGACTATAAGTGGGGTGTTACAACAACTCAGGCATATTTACCTATTGAAAACTTCAGTTTTTTCGATAATGATCTGTCTTTGGTAGACTGGTTACGTCAGTATGCCAAAACCGAAGAAGAACGTGAAGAAGTGAATATTAGAGGTTTTTTAGGTAAAATGATCTTTAGTGGTGATGAAGCATTAAAACAAAGTAATGTGCTGTCTGGTGGTGAAAAGGTACGGTGTATGCTTTCACGAATGATGATGACAAGAGCCAATGTTTTGCTGATTGATGAACCAACAAATCACCTGGATCTGGAATCTATTCAAGCTTTTAATAATGCTTTAAAAAACTTTAAAGGAACAATTATTTTCTCAACACATGATCATGAATTTGCACAAACTGTGGCTAACAGGATCATTGAAATAACGCCTAAAGGAGTAATTGATCGCTATATGACCTTTGATGAGTATTTAGATAGTAAAAAGATCAAAGAATTGCGGAGTACAATGTATTTATAGATTGCTTTTACCTTTTTCGGGTGATTTTTTTTACAACGGATAGAAGAATTACCCGGTGAATATTACAACCTTTACCAATACCCCATTATCCATCCTTTCTTGGGTGATATTTTTCTACAACAGTTTTTAAAAAACTTCTGTCTAAATGCATGTATATCTCTGTGGTTGTAATGCTTTCGTGTCCAAGCATTTGTTGTATGGCTCGCAGATCGGCGCCATTTTCCAATAGGTGAGTAGCAAAGGAATGTCGTAAAGTATGCGGACTTACTTTTTTATGAATACCAGCTTTTTTTACCAGATCTTTTAAAATCATAAACACCATATTTCTGGATATTTGCTTACCACGTCTGTTTAAAAAAAGTGTATCTTCAAAACCTTTTTGAACCTTGATATTTGCCCGTGAATGTTCTTTGTATTGATCTATTAGTTTAATAGTATACCCATTAATTGGTACAAACCTTTGTTTGTCCCCCTTTCCGGTCACTCTGATAAACCCTTCTTCAAAATATAGGTCTGATATTTTTAGTTGTATCATTTCACTAACACGCAAACCGCAACTGTACAAGGTTTCGATCATCACCCTGTTTCGTTCCCCTTCAGAGGAGCTAAGGTCAATTTGACTGATGATCTTATCAATATCTTCTTCTGATAGGGTGTCAGGCAATTTCCTTCCAATTTTTGGAGCTTCAATAAGGTCAGTTGGATTCTCCTTTCTATAATCTTCAAAAATCAGATAATCAAAGAAATTTCTCAGACCTGAGATCAATCTGGCCTGAGATCTGGCATTTATTTCTTTAGATGATTGATAAATAAATTGTTGAATATCATCATTTTCAATATTGAACGGACTTTTATTAATCTCATTATTTTTTATATAACGAATTAATTTATTGACATCATTACTATAACTACTTATGGAATTCAATGATAATCCACGCTCAATTTTTAGGTAATGCTGGTAATCTTTTAAGGTTCTATCCCAAATCATATGGATATTAATCTAGTGAAAAATTAAATTCAACTTAATAAGTCATTGGGTAAATTTATAGTATTTTTGGAAACAGAACTTATATTTTTATTAAATTTTGAAAAATGAAGATTATCATTATTAATGGTCCGAACTTAAATCTATTAGGCAAAAGAGAACCTGGCATATACGGAAGTTTAACTTTTGATGCATATTTTGATCAATTGAAAAAAAAATATCCTGATATAGAATTGGAGTATTTTCAATCAAATATTGAAGGAGAGATCATTGATAAGATACATGAAGTTGGTTTTACCTGTGATGGTATAGTTTTAAATGCAGCTGCATACACACATACTTCTGTTGGGATTGGTGATGCAATTAAGTCAATTGAAACACCTGTGGTTGAGGTGCATATATCCAATGTGTACCAAAGAGAAGAGTTTAGGCATAATTCCTATATTTCGCCAAATGCAAGTGGGATTATAGTTGGTTTTGGCTTGAAGGGATATGAATTGGCACTCCTTTCCTTTCAAAAATAAATAGATTATAAATAAATGAATACAAAGTAAATAAATTGTAAAATGTAATTTTTGTCAGTTTTTATTAACGAATCATTTTTTATTTTTACCGATCAAAATATTAAGGATATGATATTAGTAGCAGATAGTGGTTCAACAAAAACCAATTGGATAGCATTAGATGAAAATGGTAATACCTTTTTCAAAATTGATACAAAAGGATTAAATCCTGCAGTTTTTCCAAAAAAGACATTGTATAATCGGGTTGTTAAAAAAAGTGAATTATACAATATAAAAAAGGAAGTTAAAAAGATATTTTTTTATGGGGCAGGATGCGGAACGGAAACAGCAAAGGGTTATTTGAAAGATGTTTTTGAAGATATTTTTAGCAATGCAGAAATTGCAATCTATGAAGACACAATTGCGGCAGTAAAATCATTACAGACTGATAAGCCGGGTATTGTATGTATTTTAGGTACGGGTTCCAACTGTAGTTATTTTGACGGAAAGGACACACATCAAAAAATTATATCCTTAGGATATATCATAATGGATGATGCAAGTGGAAATTACTATGGAAAACAAATTATAAGAGATTATTATTTTAATAAAATGCCAAAGGATCTGGCGGTAAAATTTGAAAGTAATTATGATCTTAGTCCAGACACCATTAAAGAAAGATTGTATAAACTCGAGAGTCCAAATACTTATTTAGCTGATATTGGCAGATTTTTAATTGAGAACAAGAACTATGATTATGCACAAAAAGTAATTAAAACCGGGTTGAGATCATTTATTGAAAACCAAATTTTACAGTTTGATGAAAGTAAAAAAGTTCCGATCTATTTTGTAGGTTCTATTGCTCATTTTTTACATGATGAAATTGTAGAAGTATTAAGTGAATATAAATTAAAATTAGGAAAAATTGTTCGTCATCCTATTAATACTCTGGCATTAAGCCATTCTCAAAATAGTTAAATATGCAGATAGCAATAATTTCCCACGATGGAAAGAAAGCTGAAATGGTTCAGTTTTTAAATGAACATAAAGAGATTTTGGCATCAAAGAAAATACATTTGATTGCTACAGGAACAACTGGTTCAAAAGCTGAGAAAGCCGGATTTAAAGTCGAAAGGCTGTTGTCAGGACCCTTAGGTGGTGATGCACAAATTGCAGCCAGAGTTGCAGAAGGTACTGTAAACATGGTGATTTTTTTTAGAGATCCATTGGAGAAACATCCACATGAGCCTGATATTTCTATGTTAATGCGTTTATGTGATGTTCATGATGTTCCGTTGGCAACTAACCCTGCAACTGCAGAGCTTTTGGTAAGGGGAATTTAGTTTTTGATAAATAAAAATGATATCAAACGAGGAATATTTTCCTCGTTTTTTTTTGGATCTTCATCAAAACTCTCAATCAATTCTTTACATGTAAAATTATTTACACTTGCTATTTTGAAATATTCTGAAATTTGATGTGGGTAACTTTTTACAAGTTCATTGTCAAATTTAGCCTGACTACCGAAAAATTGTTTAAAAGGATGAAGTTCACTTATAAATAAAAAACCACCGGATTTTAGTTTTTCTTCTGCATTTTTAAAAATACAGGTAAGATCTTTAATATGTTCTAAAACTAAATTGATGGTGATCAGATCAACTATTTGCTCAACAAAATGCCATCTCTTATTAATATCGGCTTCTTTAAAAACAACGTTGGTATTCTTGATTTTATTCCTGGCTATCTCTAACATTTCAGGTGAAAAATCTACTGCAATTACTTTTTCTGATATTCTACAAAGCCAGCTTGTGTTTTTACCGGTACCACAACCAATTTCTA
>JAUVCP010000096.1 GCA_030590765.1 Flavobacteriaceae bacterium
AGGAACGATTGCAGGATATGTCCCTGCTAAAAGAGCTGCAAACATAAAACCGATTGAAGCCTTAAATGACGATTAGTTATGAAATTTTTATTTGATCCAGACACATGGCAAGAGATTTATAGTAGTATTCGAAAAAATAAAATTCGTACTGCTATTACAATTATTGGAGTAATGTGGGGTATATTTTTATTGGTAGTTTTATTGGGTGCTGCTAAAGGTGTTGAAAACAAGTTCAATAGTATGTTTGGTGACTTTGCAACTAATAGTGTATTTATTTGGGCACAACAAACAAGTAAACCGTTTAAAGGGTTTCAAGAAGGAAAATCGATATCACTTAAGTTAGGAGATGTAGTAAAAATTAAAAATGAAATTGAAGGAATAGATTTAATTGCCCCAAGAAGTCAGTCTGGTGGTTTAGTAGTTCGTAAATTTCTGACAGGAAATTTTACTATATCAGGAGATTTTCCCGTACTTAATAAAATTCAAAATAAGAATTTAATTTACGGAAGGTTTATCAATGAAAATGATATTAAAGAAAAGAAAAAGGTTTGTGTTATTGAAGAAGAAGTGTACAAACAGCTTTTTGAAAAAGACGAATTTCCAATTGGTGAATTAATAAGTATTAATAAAATCAATTATACAGTTGTTGGAATGTTTAAGGAAAGTGAAACTATTAGATTGGGAGATAATATACATATACCATTTACTACGTTTCAACAAGTTTATAATAGAGGTGACAGAATTAGTTGGATGATCATTACTGGTAATTCGGAAAGTGATATTCTTCAAATAGAAAAAGATGCAAAATTAATATTAAAGAATTTACATAAGGTTCACCCTGAAGATGAAAGGGCTTTTGGTGGTATGAATTTAGGAGATATGTTTTCAAAAATTACAGAATTCTTGACAGGAATGCAATTTTTAACATGGTTTGTGGGTATAGCAACATTAATTGCAGGTGTATTTGCCATTGGCAATATTTTATTAATAACAGTAAAAGAAAGAACAAATGAAATTGGAATTAGGCGTGCTATAGGTGCTAAACCTTGGGAAATTAAACGTCAAATTATATTAGAATCGGTATTTTTAACAACAATTGCAGGTGCATTAGGTATTATATTTGGTGGTTTGGTTTTAATGTTAATTGATGCAACAATGGGCAAAGGTCCAGATGCAGCTTTAACTAATCCAACTGTAGATATTCCTGTTATTATTATTGCGGCTGTGACATTGATAGTATTAGGAACTCTAATAGGATTAATACCAGCTCAAACAGCGGTTAGCATAAAACCAATAGATGCTTTAAGAGATGAATAATTAATAATCAATGAATAAATTATAGAACAATGAAACCAGTATGATTACTAAAGTCATCAAAGATTTCATTTGACAAATTAAAAACAATAAAAATGAAAAAAAAGTTAATTTTTGGAGGAATTGCTGTTGCACTAATAGCTGTTTTAATTTGGTTTGGAAAGAAAAACTCTAAATCACCTATTGAATATGAAACGGAAACGCCTTTCAAAACAAATATTGTAAGAAAAACTGTTGCCACAGGAAAAGTTGTGCCTCTAGAAGAAGTAGAAATAAAACCTCAAATCTCAGGTATTATTGATAAAATATTTGTGGAGGAAGGTGCAGAAGTAAAAAAGGGAGATCTTATTGCAAAGGTAAGAGTAGTACCTAATGAGCAGGCTTTAAGCAACGCCAGAGGTAGAGTTACAAAAACACAATTACAGGTTGATAATGCTAAAATTGTTTATAATAGAAATAAAAAACTATATGATACTGGTGTGATCTCCAGAAAGGATTTTGAAAGCATTGAATTATCTTACAATCAGGCAAAGCAAGATCTTCAAAATTCCAAGAATGATTATCAGATCATTAAATTAGGTTCATCAGGTTCTTCTGGAACAGCGAATACGAATATCAGGGCAACTACTTCTGGTATGATCCTTGAAATTCCTGTAAAAGAAGGATATCAGGTTATTCAAAGTAATAATTTTAATGCTGGTACAACTATCGCTTCCATTGCTGATATGAGTAAAATGATTTTTGAAGGTAAAGTAGATGAAGCAGAAGTTGGTAAATTGCAGGTAGGAATTGATATTGAAGTTGCTTTAGGGGCTATTGATGAAAAGAAATTTCCTGCAAAATTAAACTTTATAGCGCCAAAAGGAACTGAAGAAAATGGAGCCGTACAATTCAAGATCAAAGCTGATGTAATTTTAGATGAAGATTTTTTTGTTAGAGCAGGGTATAGTGCAAATGCAGAAATTGTTTTAGAGAAAAAAGATAGTGTTTTATCTATAAAAGAAGCTTTATTACAGTTTGATAAAAAAACTGAAAAACCTTATGTAGATGTTAAAATTGGTGATCAAGAATTTGAAAAAAGACATATTAAATTAGGTATTTCTGATGGTATTAATGTTGAAATTGACTCAGGCTTAACCGTAACTGATGAGATAAAAATTTGGAATAAAACTTCTAAAAAAGAGGAGGATAAAGAAGAAGACTAACATAAATAGTTGAAATGATAATGAAAAACCTGCAATTTGCAGGTTTTTTTATTTTTTTTTAAAATAATGATATTTATCAATGGTTAATTCATTTTTTTTGATGAAATTTATACTATTAATAATTAAAATATATTAAAGCCATGGAGATAAAATTAGTTTATTTAAGTGATTTGAAGTTTAACTTAAAAGTTTGGAAAAGAGAGTTGAGATTCCACAGGGATGAATTAGCCAAATTTGAAAAAAAATTAGAGGATATTGCTAGTAGAAATTTAGGAAATGATGCAATGGCTCCTCTGGAAGGTTTCCAAAATAAGATTATACGTGAAAAAGAAGTAATTGGAAGAATGCTACAGCGAATAAGAAGAAAAAGATATATTCTTAATTCTGCAGATTTGAGTGAAGAACTGGATGGTAGATTAAGAAGTCAGCAAACAACTTTAAAAGATGAGATGAAAACATATATCAAACTTCATTATGAGTTAAAAGAAAGTTTGATGGACTATTTTTTAAAATGGTTATAAACACAAAAGAAAAATCCCCAATTTGGGGATTTTTTCATTTGTAAAAATAGCTACTCAAGTTTGTGTTTGATGGATTTTTTTACTTCCTGGTTAAGGTGATCTGTAAATAAAATTCCATTAAGATGGTCGATTTCATGCTGAAAAATAACAGCAGTAAAAGCTTCTATCATTTCACATTTATGATTTCCTTTAGGATCATCATATTCCAAAAGAACCGCATAGGAACGATCATGTGTGGTTTCACGAACATCAGGAATTGATAAACATCCTTCCAAAACATCTTGCTTAAGATTGGAGTACTTTGTAATTCGGGGGTTATAGTATACCTCAAATGGTTTATTTTCTTTATCAAATCGTTGGATCCAGATAATTTTTTTAAGAATACCTACTTGTGGAGCAGCAATGCCAACTCCACGAGTGGCACTGTCCCTTACGGTTTGATACAACCTCTTTGTAAACTTCTGTAAAAGCTGATCATTTTTTCTTACAACAAGGTCTGTACTTTTTGAACGTAAGATGATAGAATCCTTTGGATTGGTTATCAATAACACTCTCATAGGCTGATCAGGATCACCTGATAGGATCAAATTTATTTCTTCTTTTGAAAATACAGGATCTATTATTGTACTTGCTGATTTTTTATTCGAAGCACATCCGGTAAGGATAATAAATACAATTAATGATAAGTAAAAAGATAACCTCATTAGATCAAAATTAAAAATAGTACCATATTTTAAATAAATTGTTCTGCAATATTTTCTGCCTTACGACTTTTTGCATAATCATAAAAACCTTCGCCTGATTTTATCCCTAGTTTTCCGGCATTTACCATATTAACTAATAAAGGACATGGCGCATATTTTGGATTTCCAAAACCACCATGCAAAACATTTAATATGGATAAACAAACATCCAATCCAATAAAATCAGCCAATTGTAACGGACCCATAGGGTGAGCCATACCAAGTTTCATTACGGTATCAATTTCATAAACACCTGCAACTCCTTCATATAAAGAATATATTGCTTCATTGATCATTGGCATTAAAATTCTGTTCGCAATGAATCCCGGATAATCATTAACTTCAACAGGTATTTTATTTAATTTTTTAGATAATTCCATTATCGTATTTGTGACTTCAACAGATGTAGAATAACCACGAATTATTTCAACCAGTTTCATGATGGGTACAGGATTCATAAAATGCATTCCAATAACCTTATCAGGTCTGGAAGTAACCGATGCGATCTTGGTTATGGAAATAGAGGAAGTATTACTGGCTAAAATGGCATCTTTAGGAGCAGCCTCATCAATTTGTTTAAAGATCTTTAATTTTAGATCTAAGTTCTCCGTAGCTGCTTCAACAATTAGATCAGCATTTTGAACACCTTCGGCAATAGAGGTATAAACCCGCATATTTTGAAGCGTTTTATCCTTAACATTAGGTGTTATTTTTTCTTTACTTATTAATCTATCCAGATTTTTAGTGATGGTGGCCAATGCTTTTTCAAGAGCATTCTGTGAAATATCTATCAAACTCACCTTATAGCCACTTTGGGCAAATACATGGGCAATACCATTACCCATGGTTCCAGCTCCGATTATTGCAATTTTGTTCATAATATTTTTGTTTAATTGATTTTATTGTGAAGGCATCGTTCCAAATACCTTATCCCAAAAGGTAGTAGAAACACCAAAAGCCTTTTGAGGATATTTATAATGATGGATATTGTGATGTTTCCATAAATATTTATATTTTTTAGGAGGTCGGTTAACATGTGTTGCACGATGTATAAAGGAGTATAGGATATATCCTAAAAAGAAACCGGGGAAAAAAGCCCAGGTGATCCTTGGGATTTCAAAGATGCTAAAAAATAAATAAAAAATAGAAAACAAAATACCTGCGAAAATAATTCCAGGTACTGGTGGCATCAGAATCCTATCTGTATCTCTTGGATATAAATGATGAGAACCATGCATGATGAAATGAAATCGTTGAATCAATTTATTTTCAGATATCCAGTGGAATAAAAATCTGTGTAAAATATACTCAGCCAGTGTCCAAGATAATAAAGCAAGAGAAAATATAGTTATAAATTTAACAATTGGTATTTTTATAATAAACAAAGCAACATAAACCAAAGTCAATACAACAATACCATAAACAACTACATTGACCTTCATATTTGATTTGGTCAGACTCTCTAAAAAAGAGTTTTTAAATATGGTAGCTTGTCCACTGTGATGTTCTGTAGTAACTTTTAATTTCATTATTAAAATTTATCAATTATTTGTTGTGCAACTCTCAATGCTTCTGTTCCCTGAAATAAAGAAACAACAGGTGTTGTATCATTATTTATTGCATCAGCAAAACTTTCTAGCTCATCTAAAATAGCATTGTTATTTTCAATGTTTGGATTTTCAAAATAGATCTGTTTTTTTACTCCTTCAGCATTTTGAAGAATCATTGCAAATTCATCCGGATTTTCGGGTACATCTTTCATTCTAACCACTTCACTTTTCTTTTCTAAAAAATCAACAGATATATAAGCATCTTTTTGAAAGAATCTTGATTTTCGCATATTTTTCATGGAGATTCTACTTGCAGTCAAATTAGCAACACAGCCATTTTCAAATTCAATCCGGGCATTGGCAATATCAGGAGTTTCACTAATCACTGAAACGCCACTTGCGTGGATCTCTTTTACTTTTGAATCAACAACACTTAAAATGATATCAATATCATGAATCATTAGATCTAATACCACCGGCACATCAGTACCACGAGGATTGAATTCAGCCAAACGATGACTTTCAATAAACATTGGGCTATGTATTTTATCTTTTACAACAGTAAAAGCAGGATTAAAACGCTCTACGTGACCTACTTGCCCTTTAACTTTATTCTTTTTAACAAGATCTCTAATTTCTTCGGCTTCTGCAACCGTTTTTGTAACAGGTTTCTCAATAAAAATATGTTTTCCTTTTTCAATGGCAGTTTTAGCACAATCATAATGATTTAGAGTAGGGGTTACAATATCAATAATATCACATGCATCGATCAATTCATCAATTGTCTGAAAATTTTTATAACCAAATTCTTTAACAACCTTTGTGGCATTTTCTTCACTTGGATCATAAAAACCAATAAGTTTATATTTTGATGATTCATTTAGTAATCTTAAATGAATTTTACCAAGGTGTCCGGCACCTAAAACTCCTGCTTTTAACATAAATAGTTATTTTGATCAAAAATACAAAAACAAGTGATAATTTGAAAGAATAATTAAAGCATATCAAAGAATATAATAATGTAACCAGAAAGTAAATTTAAATAAAAAGATTATTCTTCTACAACAACGGCAATTTTAGATCCATTGGGGCTTACAAGTAAGCGAGTAATATTTTTAATGGGTAGGTCACTTTCAATAATAATAGGAGTCCAGTCTTTATCTTCTCCAGGTTTCAATTTGTAGATCTGATTATTTTTTCCCATAAGGATACTACCATCAGATGTCCATGTCAGATCTTGAGAACCTTCTAATGGATCGGCTAAATATTTGATATCACTAGATCTTGGATTTATAGCATAAATCTCAGGCTCTTCATGTTCTAAACTGATAAAGCTGATTAGATCAGAACCAATATCCATATGATAAGGTACTTTTTGTAAAGAACGACCTATGTTCTTTTGTATAGGGTATTTGATCTTATTTTTAAAATTAGAAACCTGTAATGTTTCCACATCTCCAATAACAAAACTCACCAATGATTTTGAATCTAACCATAAATAATACCCTACTTTTAAATTAGGAATCAATACTTCTGGTTCTTTACCTTTATAGGAATAGGAGTAGAGCAGCTGTGTTCCGTCATCTTCAAATCTTACTGCTGTGAAATATTTCTTTTTTTTGGGATAGGACTGAGGAGAAAATTCATTTGCTTCTGTATTTGTAAGCCATGTTCTGTAATCATCAAAAATTTCGTACCGTGCAATATCCATTTGCCCTTTTCTGACAGAAGAAAATAAAATGGATCTACTATCTTCGGTAAAACTTGGATGATTGTCAAAACCTTCATTATTTGAAATATTGACAGGATTTTTTAAAATATAATTATTCTCTTTTTTTACAATATCGAATAAATAAATTTCAGTAGCATTCTGTGCAAAAATTGTTATACAAAAAAAAAGGATCAAAAAAGTAGGGGCTATTTTGAAATGCATATTAAAAGTATTAAGCTATCGTTAGCAAAAGTAATTATAATTTTTTATTTATTACCTTATAAATACCGCTAAGATTAAATAAAACAATAATAAAGTGAATTTATTGGATAATTAATATCAATTGAGCCTAAAAAAATCCTGCTATTAGCAGGATTTTTTATTAAATATATGCTAATC
>JAUVCP010000028.1 GCA_030590765.1 Flavobacteriaceae bacterium
GGTTATTTTGTTGAATATACTGGTGATGTATTTGATAAAGTTTGGGACAGCCATATTGTTAGGAAGGTAGAAAACGGACCTGATGTACTTTTTATTGACCGTCATTTAGTTCATGAAGTGACAAGTCCAGTTGCATTTTTAGGACTTAAAAACAGAGGTATAAAGGTATTGCATCCTAACAAAACTTTTGCAACAGCAGATCACAATACACCAACCATTAATCAACATTTACCTGTTGAAGATCCATTATCTGCAAATCAGTTAAAGGCTTTGGAAGATAATGCTAAAGAATTTGGCATTTTACACTGGGGGCTTGGTCATAAAAAAAATGGAGTGGTGCATATCGTAGGACCTGAAAATGGAATTACTTTACCTGGAGCCACGATTGTTTGTGGTGATTCACATACATCCACCCACGGAGCTTTTGGGGCTATTGCCTTTGGTATTGGTACATCAGAAGTTGAAATGGTACTGGCAAGTCAGTGCATCATGCAACCTAAGCCAAAAAAAATGCAGATCAATGTAAATGGTGAATTGGGCAAAGGTGTTACCCCGAAAGATGCAGCACTTTTTATCATATCTCAATTAACAACCTCAGGTGCAACAGGTTATTTTGTTGAATATACTGGTGATGTATTTGATAAAATGAGTATAGAAGGCAGAATGACCGTTTGTAATTTAAGTATTGAAATGGGAGCTCGTGGCGGAATCATTGCCCCTGATGAAAAAACCTTTACTTATATTCAAGGAAGAGAATTCACTCCAAAAAAAGGTGACTGGGATAAAGCAATGGAATACTGGAAAACGCTAAAAACAGATGAAGGAGCTTCTTTTGATAAGGTAATTAATTTTGATGCATCAGATATTGAACCTATGATCACTTATGGTACAAATCCTGGAATGGGAATTGGTATTTCACAAAAAATACCTACTGCAAATAAAGCAAATGAACAAAAAGATACTTTTATTAAATCATTGGATTATATGAATTTCTCTGAAGAGGATAATATGATTGGTAAAAAGATAGATTATGTATTTTTAGGTAGCTGTACCAATGGTAGAATAGAAGATTTTAGAGCTTTTACATCTATTGTTAATGGAAGAAAAAAAGCTGATCATGTAACCGCATGGTTAGTACCTGGTTCACATGTTGTGGAAGATCAGATCAAAGAAGAAGGTTTGTTGGAAATTTTAAATGAAGCTGGATTTGAATTACGTCAGCCGGGTTGTTCGGCTTGTCTGGCAATGAATGATGATAAGGTACCCGCTGGAAAATATTCGGTTAGTACTTCTAACAGAAATTTTGAAGGTCGTCAGGGTCCTGGATCAAGAACATTATTAGCAAGTCCATTGATGGCTGCAGCTGCAGCTGTTACAGGGGTGGTTACAGATCCAAGGATGTTATTATAAAAGCTTTATGCAATAAGCTTTAAGCATTAGGCTATAGCATTTACAAATAATGAGAGATTTTAAAAAATATGAAGTTTGGCAATTAGGACGAAAATTTAGTTCGGCAATTTATTCCCATACGAAATATTTTCCAAAAGAAGAATTATATGGAATAACAAGTCAAATCAGAAGGGCTACCATATCAATACCAACAAACATCAGTGAAGGGTGTGGTAGAAATAGTGATAAAGAATTTGCTCATTTTGTGAATATAGCATTAGGATCAGCTCTTGAAGTAGAAAACTTATTAATTCTTTCAAATGATCTTTTGTATCTGGAAGATAAAATATTTAATGAATTAGAAAACGAGATAAATAAAATAAAAAGAAAATTATATAATTTACATTTAAAATTAACAGAATAAGCCAAAAGCATATAGCCTAAAGCTTATTGCATTTTATTATGGCATACGATAAATTTACAATATTAAAGAGTACAGCATATCCGCTACCAATTGAAAATGTTGACACAGATCAGATCATTCCGGCAAGGTTTTTAAAAGCTACGGAAAGAAAAGGATTTGGAGATAATTTATTTAGAGACTGGAGATATAATTCTGATGGATCACCTAAAACAGATTTTGTTTTGAATAATCCAAAATATAGTGGTAAAATATTATTGGGAGGTAAGAACTTTGGCTCTGGTTCGTCCCGTGAGCATGCTGCGTGGGCAGTTTATGATTTTGGATTTCGATGTGTGATCTCAAGTTTCTTTGCAGATATTTTTAAGAATAACTGTTTGAATGTAGGGGTTTTACCGGTTCAGGTAAGCGAAACATTTGCACAGGAGATCTTTGATGCCATTGAGAAATATCCAGATACTGAAATTGAAGTTGATCTTGAAAATCAAAAAGTTACTTTATTAGCAACTAACAGATCAGAAAGTTTTGAAATCAATGGCTATAAAAGAGACAATATGCTTAACGGTTTTGACGATATTGACTATTTACAAAACATGCAAAGTGATATTGAGAAATTTTCGAAATCAAGACCATTTTAACTAATTGCTCAAGCAAATTCGCTATAAGTTTTATGCTTATAGCCTATAGTAAAAGCATAATGCACTTCAATAATGAAAAGAAAGATTGAAATAATGGATACAACACTTCGTGATGGTGAACAAACCAGCGGAGTTTCTTTTTCTGCATCCGAAAAACTTACAATAGCCAAGCTTTTGCTAAACGAATTAAATGTTGACCGAATTGAAATTGCTTCAACAAGAGTTTCAGAAGGTGAATACCAGGCAGTTAAGAATATTTGTAACTGGGCAAATAAAAAAGGTTGTATTGATAAGGTAGAGGTGCTATCATTTGTTGATAAAGGTTTATCCATTAAATGGATGGTGGAAACCGGAGCAAAAGTGCAAAATTTGCTTACAAAAGGATCTTTGAATCATCTTACACATCAATTAAAGAAAACTCCTGAACAACATTTTGCAGAGATTGCTGAAGTAATTGAAATGGCGAGTCAAAAAGGAATAGATAGCAATGTCTACTTAGAAGACTGGAGTAACGGAATGATCAATTCGCCAGATTATGTGTATGATTTTTTAAACTTTTTATCTACCCAGAATATAAAAAGAGTTTTGTTGCCAGATACTTTAGGTGTTTTATCTCCAAGTGACAGCAGTAAATATTTACTAGATATTAGGAATAAATTTCCGGATATGCATCTTGATTTTCATGCACATAATGATTATGACCTTGGTGTGGCCAATGTATTGGAATCTATAAAAGCAGGTGTTGATGGAATTCATCTTACACTTAACGGAATGGGAGAGAGAGCAGGAAATGCTCCAATGGCAAGTGTTGTTGCTGTAATCAATGATTTTTTACCCGAAATTGAGATATCAGTAAATGAAAAAGCGCTTTACTCTGTAAGTAAACTTGTCGAAACTTTTTCAGGATTTAGAATCCCGGTAAATAAACCAGTACTAGGAGAAAATGTATTTACACAAACAGCTGGAATACATGCAGATGGAGATAGTAAGAATAACTTATACTTTAATAATTTAATTCCAGAAAGATTTGCCAGAAAACGTCAATATGCACTTGGAAAAACATCCGGAAAGGCTAATATACAAAAGAATTTAGAAGAATTAGGATTGCATTTAAGCAATGAAGATGTGTTAAAAGTAACCCAGAGAATTATTGAATTAGGCGATAAAAAAGAGGTGGTTACTCAGGATGATCTCCCTTACATTATCAGTGATGTTCTTAGCAGTAATTTGTATGAGGAAAAGATCAAAGTTGATTCTTATGTTTTAACCCATTCCAAAGGATTACGACCATCAACAACGCTTTCTGTTTCTATTGATGAAGAAAAATTTGAGGAACATGCACAGGGAGATGGACAATTTGATGCTTTTATGAATGCATTGAGAAAAGTATATGGAAGCAAAGGATTGGAATTACCAATCTTAACAGATTACACAGTGAGAATTCCTCCTGGATCTGCTTCTGATGCGCTATGTGAAACAGTGATCACATGGAAAAAAGGAGAAAAAACATTTAAAACAAGAGGTCTGGATTCAGACCAAACAGTTTCAGCAATTGTGGCAACACAAAAAATGTTGAATATCATATAAATGCAATAAGCTATAGGCTATATGCTTTAGGCTTAAAAAAAGTAATATAAATTAGCTTATGGCTCAAAGCCAAAAGCTTAAAGCTTAAAATACATGAAACTAAACATAGCATTATTGGCCGGAGACGGTATCGGACCAGAAGTTATTGATCAGGCAGTAAAAGTTTGTGATGCGGTTGCAAACAAATTTAATCATACAATTAACTGGACACCTGCTTTAACAGGAGCAGCTGCGATAGATGCAGTTGGAGAGCCCTACCCTGATGAAACACATGAAATTTGTATAGCAGCAGATGCTGTCCTTTTTGGTGCCATTGGTCATCCGAGATTTGATAATGATCCAACAGCAAAAGTAAGACCCGAACAGGGACTATTAAAAATGCGTAAAAAATTAGGCTTGTTTGCTAATGTTCGTCCAACTTTTACTTTTCCTTCTTTAATTGATAATTCACCTTTAAAAAGAGAAAGAATAGAAGGAACTGATTTGGTTTTTTTACGTGAGCTGACAGGAGGTATTTATTTTGGTAAAAAAGGGCGTAAAGATAATGGTAACACTGCTTATGATAATTGTGTTTATACCAAAGAAGAAGTTACCCGTTTGGCAAAAAAAGGTTTTGAACTTGCAATGACAAGAACTAAAAAACTATGCTGTGTTGACAAAGCTAATGTTTTGGAAACTTCTCGTTTATGGAGAGAAACTGTGCAGAACATGGAAAAAGATTACCCTGAAGTAGAAGTAAGTTACGAATTTGTTGATGCGGTTGCCATGAGATTGGTTCAATGGCCAAACTCTTATGATGTTTTAATTACTGAAAATCTTTTTGGGGATATACTTACAGATGAAGCCTCTGTAATTTCAGGTTCTATGGGCTTGATGCCTTCTGCATCAGTTGGTAAAGAAAATTATTTATATGAACCAATTCATGGTTCCTATCCTCAGGCTGCTGGTAAAGACATTGCAAATCCTTTGGCAACGATATTATCAGCTGCTATGATGTTTGAAGATGCTTTCAAATTGAAAGAAGAGGCAAAAATGATCAGAGATGTTGTAAACAGATCTTTAGAAGAAGGAATTGTAACAGAAGATCTATCAGGTAATCAAAGAGCTTATAAAACAAGTGAAGTAGGTGACTGGCTTGTTGAAAATATTTAGTCTACATTTAAGATAAGATCATTTTTTTTAGATGATAGTTTATGCTGATCTATAGGAATTAACCAAATTTTTTATAGATCAGCATTTTATTTACTATTTCACTTTTAATTAATTAAAGTGAGAATCATGATTAATTTAGCAAAATATTCTACCTTCAACTCCATATTATTATGTTGGAATATTATATTTTAGCATACTAAATTTATATTCTTTGAAAAAAATATCTTACTCCTTAGTAATGCTGCTTAGTCTGTTTTTTTTGACTAGTTGTTCCAATAAAGAAAATGTTTCTGCAAAGGAGAATACAGACCTATTACAATATGTTGATCCTTTTATTGGAACTGGATTTCATGGACATACATTTCCTGGACCTGTAAGGCCACATGGCATGTTACAGCTTAGTCCTGACACCAAATTAAATGGCTGGGATGCATCCAGTGGTTATCATTATGACGACAATTCAATTTATGGATTTTCGCATACACATTTAAGCGGAACAGGTATTGGAGATTTAGGAGATATACTTTTACTTCCTTATACAGAGAAAACTACGGGTAAACCTATTGCGTCATTTGATAAAAATGATGAACAAGCAAAGGTTGGCTATTATTCAGTAAAATTCAACAATTACGATGTAAAAGCTGAGCTAACAGCTTCAAATAGAGTAGGTATGCATAAATATCATTATGGAGCAGATACAGAAAAAAAACTTTTAGTAGATATTGGTCATATTTTGCAACGCACATGGGGGCATAGTAATGTGTATAACGAATTGGAAATTATTAACAATAAAACTATCAGAGGATTAAAACATTCCAAAGGGTGGGCAAATAACCACAAAGTTTATTTTTATGCCGAGTTTTCCAGTCATTTTAAAATAGATTCTGTTATTGTTGATAAAAAATCAATTAATAGATCTAATATATACAGAGGAAAAAATATATATGCTAAATTTAGTTTTAATAAATTACAAAATAATGAACCTCTGCTTATTAAATTAAGTATTTCACCTGTTGATACGGAAGGGGCTCAAAATAATATGAAAGCCGAATTAGATCACTGGAGTTTTAACGAAGTAAGAAAAGAAAATGAAGATGCCTGGGCTAAAGAACTTCAAAAAATTAAAGTAACAACAAATAATAAAGATGATTTGGTTATTTTTTATACCGCTTTGTACCACAGCATGATTGCACCAATGGTTTATCAGGATGTAGATGGAAGATACAGAGGAATGGATAAAATGATTCGAAAATCAACAGGTAACCAAGTCAATTATACCGTGTATTCTTTATGGGATACATTTAGAGCTTTACATCCATTGATGACAATTTTGGATGAGAAAAAATCTGCCGAATGGGTTAACAATTTGTTATTAAAATACAAGGAAGGTGGTATTTTACCAATGTGGCCTTTAGCATCTAATTATACAGCTACTATGGTTGGTTATCCTGCAGTTGCGAACATTGCAGATGCTTTAAATAAAGAGATACCGGGAATTGATAAAAAACTAGCATTAGAAGCTTCGTTAACAAGTGCTTCTTATAAGCCTGAACTTGTGACTAATACGAAAAATATAAGAAAAAAAGCATTAATGCCCTTATATAACAAATACGTAAATGAAGGAAAGCATATTCCGGCAGACAAAATTATTAAATCTGTCTCTTTTGGATTGGAAATGGCTTACTATGATTGGTGTATTGCCGAAATTGCAAAATTATCTAAAAATGATTCTATTGCCGATATTTTCAAAAAACGATCAAATAATTATAAACTGTATTTTGATGCAGAAACAGGTTTTATGCGAGGGAAAAATGAAAATGACTCCTGGGTTAAACCATTCAACCCTAAATATTCCAGTCATGAAAAATCACAATATGTGGAAGGAAATTCATGGCAATGGACTTGGTTTGTTCCTCAAGATGTAAAAGGGTTGATCAAACTTTATGGAGGAGAAGAAGCTTTTACAGAAAAATTAGATACGCTGTTTACAACATCTTCAGAGATCGAAGGCGAAAATGCAAGTGCAGATATTACCGGATTGATCGGACAATATGCACATGGTAACGAACCTGGTCATCATGTAGCTTATTTATTCAATTATGCCGGTCAGCCATGGAAAACACAAAAACTTGTAGATCAGATTTTAAAAGAGTTTTACTCCTCTAAACCTGATGGAATTATTGGGAATGAAGATTGTGGACAAATGTCTGCATGGTATATTTTAAGCGCCATGGGCTTTTATCAGGTAGCGCCCGGTGATCCAACTTATACCATTGGAAGACCCATATTTGACAAGGTGGAAATTCCGTTGGAAAACGGAAAAACTTTTACAGTTATTACTGAAAATAATAGTTCTGAAAACAAATATGTTCAGGAAGTATATTTGAATAATCAAAAAATGACTGATCTGTTTTTCAGTCATGCTGATATAAAGACAGGAAGTACTTTAAAAATTATTATGGGGAAGAATCCAAAGCTAAACTAACCATCAAAAATATTAGAAATGAAAGAACAGAAAACAATTGAAAATTATAGAATTTCAAAAAATATAAATCTGTTGATATTTTTTTTTTGGTATACAATTTCATTTTGTTTTACATGCTCAAAAAGCAACCTATCCTTTTCAGGATACAAAATTGAGAACAGAATTAAGGGCTGATGATCTATTGAGCCGACTTACTTTATCAGAAAAAGTGACACAAATGCAGGATGTAGCACCTGCTATTGATCGTTTAGGAATACCCGAATACAACTGGTGGAACGAAAGTTTACACGGCGTTGCAAGGGCAGGAGCTGCAACTTCCTATCCTCAGGCAATTGGAATGGCTGCGACCTGGAATCCTGATTTGATTCATAAAGTGGCAGATGCAATAAGTACAGAGGCAAGAGCCAAATTCAATCACAGTATCAAGCTGGGGCAAAGAAACAGATATCAGGGCTTAACAATGTGGAGTCCAAACATCAATATTTTTAGAGATCCAAGATGGGGTCGTGGACAGGAAACCTATGGTGAAGATCCTTATTTGACTTCCAAAATGGGAGTTGCTTTTGTAAAAGGTTTGCAGGGTGATGACCCCAATTATTTTAAGGTAATTGCAACACCTAAACATTATGCTGTGCATAGTGGCCCCGAATATAATCGGCATAATTTTGACGCTTACACAGACAAAAGGGATTTATGGGAGACCTATTTACCGGCTTTTAAAGCAACAATTACTGAAGGAAAGGCATTTTCAATTATGTCTGCCTACAATAGATATTTGGGTGAATCTGCAACAGCAAGTACTTTATTATTAAACGATATTTTAAGAGACAAATGGGGTTTTAAAGGTTATGTGGTTTCTGACTGTGGAGCTGTTTATGATATTTATAAGTTTCATAAGATTGTTCCAACTGCAGAAGAGGCATCTGCATTAGCTGTAAAGGCCGGATGTGACCTTAATTGTGGATCCAGTTATAAGCATTTGGTAGAATCTGTAAAAAAAGGATTGATTAGTGAAGAAGAAATTGATAAATCGTTGAAAAGACTTATCATAGCACGTATTAAACTAGGTTTATTTAATCCGCAAGATCAGACTCCTTTTTTAAAGTATGACGATAGCTTTATCGAATCTGAATCTTCTAAACAACTAGCTATTCAAACAGCAAGAGAATCCATTGTTTTATTGAAAAATGAAGATCAAACACTTCCAATATCCAAAAAAGTTAAAACAATTACTGTAATTGGGCCAAATGCAAATGAAAGACATTTCTTTCTTGGAAACTATTTTGGTACACCAACCAGCAGCAAGACCATTTTAGAAGGAATCAAAAACAAAGTCAGTAATAAAACAAAGATCCATTATTTTAAAGGAACAAATCTCATCAATAATGATACTATATTTGATGTGGTTGATCGTGATTCCTATCAAGGGAAAATTGTTGCAGAATATTTTGCTAATTCAAAGTTAGAAGGAACCCCTGTATTTAAAAATAGTAAAGAATTTATTGATTTTGAATGGGGAGGAGCAGCTCCAATAAATCTTCTTAAACCTGGTAAATTTTCAATTAAATATACAGGCGTATTGAATCCTGATTTTTCAGGGGAAGTATTGCTTGGTGTATTAGAAAGTGGTGGTTCTTACCGTTTGTTTTTAGATGGAAAAAAAGTTTTAATAGGATCAAGTGGCAATGGAAACAATGCATTATCAACAAAAATAAAAGTTGTTAAAAATAAAAAATATTCTTTTAAATTAGAATATCAATGCACAAATCTTTGGATGGCTTCTATTCAATTAGTTTGGAATAGAGAAGAGATCAAAGGAAAAGATTATAGGATGCAAAAAATTAAAGAGAGTGATGTAATTATATATGTTGGTGGTATTACAGCTCGTTTGGAAGGGGAGGAGATGCCTTTAAAAACTGAAGGTTTTGATAAAGGTGACAGAACTAATTTGAAGCTACCAAAAGTGCAATATGAATTTTTAAAGGAAATGAAAAACACTGGTAAACCTATTGTTTTTGTGATGACAGGGGGAAGTGCTTTAGCTATTAATTGGGAACAGGAAAACTTATCGGCTATATTAAATATTTGGTATCCCGGACAAGCAGCAGGTGATGCTGTTGCAGATATATTATTTGGTGATTATAATCCTTCAGGTAAATTACCGGTAACTTATTATAAATCCATAAATGACTTACCTCCCTTTGAAGATTATCATATGAAAGGAAGAACATATCGCTTTTTTGAAGGAGATGTATTGTATCCGTTTGGTTATGGATTGAGTTATACACATTTTAATTTTTCAAAACCTATATTAGAAAAATCGGTTATTGGCAAAAATGATAAAACAAAAATATCAATAACAATAAGCAATGATGGAAACTTTAATGGAGAAACCGTTGTGCAGTTATATGTGAACGATATAGAAGCAAGTGTAACCACTCCATTAAAAACATTGCGAAAATTCAAAAAAGTATTCTTAAAAAAAGGAGAATCAATAAATGTAGTATTTGAATTATCTCCTGAAGATCTTTCTATTTTTGATAAAAATGGAAGTTCTTTTGTAGAATCAGGTGAATTTGAAATTTTTGTTGGAGAAAATTCTGGGACAACCAATAAAGCAATATTGACAGTCAAATAGAATGATCGTGTATAGAATAAAAAAAACCACCGTTTTCTTGGTGGTCTTTTATATAGTATTCTTTTAAGAAAATCTATTCCAATCCAAAAATAGGTTTATTGGTCATCCATTTTCCTCTGGTAAAATCAGGGAAAAACTGAGGAGATCCACCACTTGCGATAGAAGATTCTGATAATGGTGTAATTGCACTCCATACAGCAGCATCGTACACATCAATAGGTGGTTGTACTTCATTTTGTACGCTTTCAACAAATTGTTTGATCGTAAAATAATCAATACCTCCATGACCTGAACCCTCCGCTTTTGCAGCCTCTTCTTTCCATAATTTATGATCATATTTGTTAAAATATTTATCATAAGCTTCACCTGTACTCCATTTATGAGGTTCAGATTCTCCTTCAATATAAATTCTTTTTCCTTCAAACTGACCTCCCCAAACACCTTTATTTCCATGCAATTCAAATCCCCATGAATAAGGTCTGGGTAAATTAGTATCATGACTTAGAATAATCGTTTCACCATTTGCCGTTGAAATGGTAGTGGTGACAATATCACCTAATTTCCATTTTAGTTTTGCATTTGGATGCTCTTTTCCTCCTTTTGGATGATCAACAATATATTTGTGTAAACCAGTTGATTTGGTTGCTACGGAGGTTAATGAAACAAATCTGTTTCCTCTATTGATGTCAAACCAAGTTGCTACCGGACCAATACCATGAGTTGGATATATATCTCCATTTCTTTTTAAAGAATGTTCGGTTCGCCATCTGGCTTCTCCCGAGGCATTTTTTCCAAATTCCACTCCAGGATTAAATTTTACACCACGCAAGTCGTGTTTATATCCACAGGTTGCATGAACTATTTCTCCAAAAACTCCTTCACGAACCATTTTTAATACGGACAATGCTTCACGTGCATAACAAACATTTTCTAATATCATACAGGGAACTCCTGTCTCTTCAGAAGTATTCACCAAATCCCAACACTCTTCAATGGTATTTGCTGCACTTACTTCAACACCTGCATATATGCCTGCTCGCATTGTAGCCACAGCCATTGGAGTATGCCATAACCAAGGAGAAGCAATAATTACACCATCAATATCATCACGCTCCAGCATTTTAAGATAGGCATGATCATCTCCGGTATAAACATTCGCTTCCTTACGTGAATGATTTCTT
>JAUVCP010000057.1 GCA_030590765.1 Flavobacteriaceae bacterium
TTAGCAAACCTGCATCTTCCACTACCCCGTTATCAAACTGGGTAACATACATATCGGTTCCTTTTGCGGTTGCCACCGGAATTAAATTGGTAATATCTTCAGGTGTAATGATCACACCACAGGCATGGGTACCCGTATTTCTAACAGATCCTTCTAGTGCTCTTGCCTGATTGATGGTCTCAGCATCCAGTCCTTCTCCTTCCGAAATGGAAATTAGTTCTGTTACATTTTCAGCCTCCTCACTTCGCAAACCTTTAACTTTGGACTTGCTTTTATCATCATCTCCAAATATATTTTTAAGCTTTAATCCTGGAATTAATTTTGCAATCCTGTCGGCATCATGTAATGGAAGATCTAAAACTCTGGCAGGATCTCTGATAGACGATTTTGCAGCCATCGTACCGTAAGTAATGATCTGTGCCACCTGATTTGCCCCATATTTATTGATCACATAATCAATTACTTTTTGTCTTCCTTCATCATCAAAATCAATATCTATATCAGGAAGTGAAACCCTGTCTGGATTTAAAAAACGCTCAAAAAGTAAATCGTATTTGATAGGGTCAATATTGGTGATTTCCAAACAATATGCTACCGCAGAACCAGCTGCGGATCCTCTTCCCGGCCCAACCGAAACATCCATTCTACGAGCTTCCTTAATAAAATCCTCAACAATTAAAAAATATCCGGGATAACCGGTGTTTTCAATGATCATTAACTCAAAATCAAGTCGTTCTTTGATCTCATCTGTTAAATCGGGATATCTTTTTTTTGCCCCTTCAAATGTTAGATGTTTTAAATATGCATTCTCCCCTCTTTTCCCTCCATCTTTTTCATCTTCAGTATCATAGAATTCAAGTGGCATATCAAATTTCGGCAAAAGAACATCTCTTGCCAGTTGATAGATCTCAATTTTATCAACAATTTCCTGAATATTTATTAATGATTCAGGAACATGCTGAAAAAGATCTTTCATCTCTTTCTGCGACTTAAAATAATAGTCATCATTTGGCAGTCCATATCTAAAACCTCTTCCTCTTCCTTTAGGTGTATCAAATTTTTCCCCATCCTTTACACAAAGTAAAATATCGTGTGAAACGGAATCATCTTTTTCTATATAAAAAGTATTATTGGTGGCAACCAGTTTTACATTGTACTTCTTTGAAAATTGAACCAATATTTCATTGATATGCTGCTCATTTTCCTGCTTATGATCATTTAATTCTAAATAAAAATCATCACCAAACTCCTCTTTCCACCACAACAAAGCATCTTCTGCCTGCTTTTCACCAATATTTAATATTTTATTCGGGATTTCACCAAAACTGTTACCACTTAAAACAATGATATCCTCTTTATACTTTTTGACAATATTTTTATCAATTCTTGGCACATAATAAAAACCATCAATATAAGCTATGGATGCCATCTTAGCCAGATTGTGATAACCTTTTTTATTTTTAGCCAGTAAAACAATTTGATAACCATTATCCTTCACTTTTTTATTCAAATGATCATCACAAACAAAGAACTCGCAACCAACAATGGGTTTAATAGGATTTTCGGCAGTTTTATTATAATTTAAGATCTCTTTTACAAAAACAAAAGCTCCCATCATATTACCTGTATCGGTCAAGGCAACCGCAGGCATATTATCTTTTACTGCTGCCTGAACAAGATTTGCAACACTTGAAGTGGATTGTAATATAGAATATTGAGAATGGTTATGTAAATGAGCAAATGCAACATCGGTTAAATTGGTTTTACCCGAATCACCTGCTTGTTTATCTATTATATTACTTTTTTGCTCTTTTTCTTTAAGCTTTTTACTTTCCTTTTTAAGATTTACATGCTTTATCCCAATTTTTCCAATAGTATTGGAATTCTTTTCTCTAAAAACCCTAAGATATTGATCATCTCTTTCTAATTCCAGAGAAGAATAATTGTCTCTTCTAATCAATTCTAAAAAACATCTGGTAGTTGCCTCTACATCAGCAGTAGCATTATGTGCTTCTGCAAAAGGAGTTTGAAATAATTTTTCATGCAACTCTGTTAAAGTTGGCAATTTGAATTTACCATATCGTCCACCTGGAATCTGACATAAAAGAGCTGTTTTTTCTGTACAAGTATCTAATACAGGTAATTCATTCAATTCTGTTTGAATTCCCAATCGATGGAATTCACAACCCATAATATTCAAGTCAAAACCAACATTTTGACCTACAACAAATTTTGTTTTTGATAAAGCCTTATTAAAAAGCAGCAATACCTTGTCTAAACTCTTACCATTCTCATTAGCCAGTTGTGTGGAAATACCATGAATTTGCTCAGCATCATAAGGTATATTATAGCCCTCAGGAACGATTAAATAATCCTGATGTTCAATAAGTTCACCCATTTCATCATGCATTTGCCATGCAATCTGAACTGCTCTTGGCCAGTTATCAACATCAGTAATCGGAGCCTTCCAGTTCTTTGGTAAACCGGTAGTTTCGGTATCAAAAATTAAATACATGCAGTAATCTTTTTTGGAAATTATTGGAGGGTTAAAAGTAGGAAATTCAAGGAAGCTGTAAATGATAAAACTATTCTTTTTATCAACAATAAACAATTTGGATCAAAATTCTATAACAACTTCTTTAAGCTAATAAATTAGCTGTAAAAAACACAAAACAAAAGTGAATTATGCTTCTTTTATTATCTTTGTCCTTGAAGTAGAAATACACTAAAAACCCAAAATTAATCAGAGCTAATATCTTAATAATCATTTTGAAGCTATCATTATCATTTAAATAAAGAAAAAGAACCGATATTACTAAAAGCACTGATAAAATAAAATTTGCAAACAAACCTAAAAAATCATGTTTTTTTCTTTCAATTGGAAATTATCATCTAAAATTACATCTTTTAACGGGAAGAAATAAACCCCCATTAATAAGATAAATATGGTATATATAAGTGTTGGTAAAACATCTCTCGGGGTTAAAAAGAATAAGACCGCTGCAATTAATGGCAATAAATAATCATATTTTTTGAGAGTTTTTATCATAACTAATTCAGCTTGAGCCTATCAAAGATAATCTAAATGCTAGATATGTCAATTATAATTAAACTTTAAAAGCAGTCAAAAAACCAAAACTAATTGACATAAATAGCTTTAAATCAAAAATATATTATTAATTTTGCGCCCTGCTTCGAGAAAGTAGAATAACTATTAATAACTTAGGTCGAGAACCTAAAAATTTAAACAAAATATGTCAGTAAAAATTAGATTACAAAGACACGGACGAAAAGGCAAACCGTATTATTGGGTGGTTGCTGCAGATGCTCGTTCAAAACGTGATGGTAGATCATTAGAAAAAATTGGTATTTACAATCCAAACACCAATCCAGCAACCATTGAATTAGATATTGATGCTGCAGTTAAATGGTTACAAAATGGTGCACAACCTACAGATACTGCGAGAGCAATTTTATCTCACAAAGGTGTAATGCTGAAAAATCACTTAGCAGGTGGTGTTAAAAAAGGTGCTTTAACAGAAGAAGAAGCTGAAAAGAAATTTCAGGCCTGGTTAGATGAAAAAGCAGCAAAAATAAGTGAACAAGAAAGTAAATTAGCTAAAGCAGAAGATGATGCTAAAGCAAAAATTTTAGATGCTGAAAAAGAAATCAATGCAAAGCGTAAAGCTGATGCTGATGAAATTGAAAATGCAGCGATTAAAGCAGTAGCTGATGCAAAAGCCGCTAAAGAAGCTGCTGAAAAAGCAGAAGAAGCTCCTGAAGATTAAGGTCCTCAAACTATTGAGGAAGCTGCTGAAGAAGCAAAAGAAGAAGGTAAATAAAACTTCCTTTTTTTATAAAATTAAAAACCTGATATTGATTTATCAGGTTTTTTTATGTTTATAAGTGTGGTTTTCTGTTTGAATTTTGGACCATTTAGCTTGCATATATTTAATACTACTTCTACATTAGTGGTCTATTATTTTGATTCAAACAACTTCCTTTAAAATATGAAAAAAGAAACCCAAATATCCTGCCCTAATTGTGGAACCCAAATTGACGTAAACGATCTGTTAAAACATCAGTTAGAAGATTCCATTCGTATGGAGTTTAAAGAAAAAGAACTTTTTATAAAAAAAGAATTGCAAGCCAAAGAGGAAAAACTGGCACAGGAAAAACTTGAATTTGAATTTAAAAAGAAAAAAGAAGCCGAAGATTTTCAAAATAAATTGGATACAAAGCTCAAACAAGAGTTAAAGGATAAAGAAAGAATTTTAAAATCAAAACTACTCGAAGAAAACTCAGAAAGAATTGATCTCTTAAATAAAGAATTGAATGAGAAGTCGGAAAAGTTAAAAGAGCTCAACAAAAGTAAGGCAGAAATTGAAAGGTTAAAACGCAAAAATGAAGAACAAGCAGATGAATTTAAAAATCAACTGGAAACAAAACTTCAAAATGAATTAAAAGCAAAAGAAGAAAATATCAAAGCAAAGCTTTTAGAAGAAAATTCTGAACGGATCAACCTTTTAAACAAAGAACTCAATGAAAAATCGGAAAAGTTAAAAGAACTCAACAAAAGCAAAGCCGAAATAGCAAGATTGATTCGTGAAAAAGAAGAGATTACTTCCAAAGCAAAAGCAGATGCTGAAATTGCGCTCAATGAAAAATTAAAGGAAGAAGCGCTTAAGATCAAAAAAGCAGCAAAAGAAGAAAATGAACTAAAATTCAAAGAGTACCAAAAGCAACTTGCCGATCAAAAAGAATTGATGGAACAAATGAAACGTAAACATGAACAAGGTTCCATGCAGTTACAAGGAGAGGTACAGGAACTTGCTATTGAAGAATGGCTTGCCGATAATTTTCCATTGGATAGTATTAGTGAGATCAAAAAAGGGGCTCGTGGTGCCGATTGCCTGCAAACGGTAAATACACGTGAACAGCAAAATTGTGGAACTATTTATTATGAAAGCAAACGCACCAAAGATTTTCAACCGGCATGGATTGAAAAATTTAAAAATGATATTCGTGACAAAAAGGCAAATATTGGTGTACTGGTTACGGAAGTGATGCCAAAAGAAATGAAAAGGATGGGATTAAAAGATGGTATCTGGATCTGTACTTTTGAAGAATTCAAAGCGCTTTCCAATGTACTTCGTCAATCTGTAATTAAATTGAGTAATGCTATTATTGCACAGGAAAACAAAGGGGATAAAATGGCAATGCTCTACGATTTTTTAACCAGTAATGAGTTTAAGTTACAAATGGAAGGTATTGTAGAAGGATTTACACAAATGAGCGCCGATCTGTTAAAAGAGAAAAATGCCATGAAACGCATTTGGAAACAACGTGAAAAACAAATTGAAAAGGTCATTGATAATACCATCAATATGTACGGTTCTATCAAAGGTATTGCCGGTAATGCAATTCAATCGATCAACACATTAGAACTACCCGGCAAAGACGAATAATAATGGAATGAATTTTGCATTAACAATATTATATTGTCCCAATTGCATTGGATGAATTCATTTTAGTAAAAATACGTAATGTCTTACTATCTGACAATTAATACTTATGTCAGTATTAAGCTGAGTTCCTCCATGAAGGTACAATACTTCACCGAGAACAAATACAAACGAAAAATAATGGAAAACAATTTTTCTACATATAACATGTCAGCTGAAGATCTGACAACTATCAAAGAAGCAAAAGCCAGTATGGAAGACATTGGCATGCTTATGAAAGGATTGAATCATTTGGGTGAAGGAATTGAATCGGGTTTCAAATTGATTCCGCAAAAGCAGCAAGTCTGGCTTCAAAAAAATGTAAATAATATTTTGATGACACTTGTTAAAAGTAATCTTGCTACAATGGAAAAAGGAAAGGTATTTAATAAGCCTTCCCCAATAGTTTATAAAACATTGGTTACAGCAAGTGGTGCCCTAAGTGGAGCTCTTGGAGCTGCAACAGGTATTGGCACTGCTTTATTTGTTTCTGAACTCGCACTTTCAACTAAATTTATCATGCGATCTATCATGGATATTGCAAGAAGTGAAGGAGAAGACCTGTATGATATTGAAACACAGCTTTCCTGTTTGCAGGTATTTTCTTTGGGTGGTAACTCAACAGATGATGACGGACTGGAAACTACATATTACACTTCAAAAATTGCTTTGGACAATGCGCTTAAAGGAGCAACTTCTTATGTAAGCAAAAATGGTATCCATGGTTTGAACAAACTTTTATTACATAGCACTAACCCTTTGATCAAATTGATCAGTACCGTAACCTCTCGTTTTACGATTCAAGTTTCTGAAAAATTTATTGCTCAGGCAGTTCCTTTGATTGGTGCAGCCGGTGGAGGATCTATCAATTATTTATTTATCAATCACTTTCAAAAAATAGCCAAAGCTCATTTTACCATCCGTAGGCTCGAAAGAAAATATGGAGCCGAATTGGTTAAAACCAAATATATAGAAATTTCCAATTGAGAAACTTAAATTTTATTCGGTCGTACTCCAAAATTTATTTATAAAATTTTAAAAAGAAGATGATTAATCTTCTTTTTAGAATCTTTAATCAGGGTTTATTTCTATTCAAACTTACCAAATAAAAACAACTAAAACATTTATACTCAACAATTAATTATTTATCTTTAACTAAATTTTTCACACTCATCCTATGAAAAAGTTATACAAAGTAAAAGTCAATAATTCTTCAGAGTTCAATTTTAATCCAGATCAACTAAATAAGCTTAATGTAGTCCAAGCCACAAAACCAATCTACCATATTTTGGATAAAAATAAATCTATGGTTGCTGAGGTTATTCATAAAGATTTTGACTCAAAAAGCTATACAATTCGAATAAATTCAAATAATTATACGGTAAAAATTGAAAATCAATTAGACCAATTGATCAAAGAGCTTGGTTTTTCTGTTGGAAGTTCTAAAAAATTAAATGATATCAAAGCTCCAATGCCAGGCATTATTATTGGTATTGAAATCAAAACAGGTGACCAAATAAAAGAAGGTGACACCCTGCTTATTTTAGAAGCCATGAAAATGGAAAATGCCATCATATGCCCTAAAGATGCAACAATAAAGTCTGTTTTGGTTAAAACCGGAGATACCGTTGAAAAAAACAAACTGCTAATTGAATTGGAATAATCCCAAAAAATTATACAATGAAAAAAATACTAATTGCCAATCGTGGTGAAATAGCCTTGCGCGTAATGCGTACGGCTAAAAAAATGGGAATTAAAACAGTAGCTGTTTATTCTGATATTGACAGAAATGCACCTCATGTAAGATTTGCTGATGAAGCAGTTCACATTGGAGGAAATCCTTCCGGTGAATCCTACTTGTTAGGTGATAAAATAATTGAAGCAGCCAAAGAATTGAACGTTGACGGTATTCACCCAGGTTATGGGTTTTTGAGTGAAAATGCCGCTTTCGCGGATGCTATAGAAAAAAATAATATCATTTTTATTGGTCCGAAATCTACTTCCATTCGAATGATGGGAGACAAACTTGCAGCAAAAGATGCTGTAAAGAATTATGATATTCCGATGGTACCTGGAGTAGACCACGCCATCACAAATATTGCAGAAGCAAAATTGGTTGCCGAAAAAATTGGTTTTCCAATTTTGATCAAAGCTGCTGCCGGAGGTGGAGGAAAAGGAATGAGAATCGTTGAAAATACAAAAGAATTTGAATCACAAATGAAAAGAGCTGTTAGTGAGGCTATATCAGCCTTTGGTGATGGTTCCGTCTTTATTGAAAAATATGTCACCTCACCTCGCCATATTGAAATTCAGGTTTTGGCAGATATGCATGGAAATGTAATTCATCTTTTTGAAAGAGAATGCAGTGTACAACGAAGACATCAAAAGGTGGTGGAAGAAGCTCCTTCCTCTGTTTTAACACCTGAAATGAGAAAAAAAATGGGAGATGCAGCAATAAACGTTGCCAAATCATGTGACTATGTTGGCGCCGGTACGGTTGAATTTTTGATGGACGACAAAATGAATTTCTACTTTTTAGAGATGAATACACGTTTACAGGTGGAACATCCGGTAACGGAATATATTACAGGTATTGATCTGGTAGAACAACAGATTAAAGTTGCCCGTGGTGAAAAATTAGAAATACAACAAGAAGATCTTAAAATAAACGGACATGCAATTGAATTGAGAGTTTATGCAGAAGATTCTTTAAATGATTTTATGCCCAATGTTGGAACACTAGAAGTATATGAAATTCCGAAAGGAAAAAATATTCGTTTGGATGATGGCTATGAAGAAGGAATGGAAATACCTATCTATTACGATCCAATGATCTCTAAACTGGTTACTTATGGTAAAAACAGAATAGAAGCCATTCAATTGATGATCCAGGCAATTGATCAATATAAAATACAAGGTGTACAAACAACACTTCCATTTGGGAAATTTGTTTGTGAACATGAAGCTTTCCGAACAGGGAAATTTGACACGCACTTTGTTAAAAATTATTATTCGGCTGATAAATTAAAAACTGAGTTTGATAAGGAAGCAAAAATTGCTGCCTTACTCGGGTTGAAATTATATTTAGAAGATCAAAAAAAACTAAGAATACCTAATCAACTGTTTAAAAGCTAATTCTTATGGAAGAAAAGAAAGATAAATTATTAAAAAGAAGAGCTGAAGCAAAAATTGGGGGAGGAATTGACCGAATTAAAAAACAACACTTAAATAAAAAATTAACAGCTCGAGAACGAATTGAATACATTCTGGATGAGGGCTCATTTGAAGAAATGGATATGTTTGTTACACATCGTACTACTGATTTTGGTATGGATAAACAACTCATTTTTGGAGATGGAGTTGTTACAGGTTACGGAACTATAAATAACAGATTAGTTTATATTTATTCACAAGATTTTACGGTTTTTGGAGGATCATTATCTGAAACACATGCCGAAAAAATTTGCAAGATCATGGATCTTGCTGTAAAGGTTGGAGCTCCTGTAATAGGATTAAACGATTCAGGTGGCGCCCGAATTCAGGAAGGTGTGCGTTCATTGGGTGCTTATGCAGATATTTTTTTTAGAAATGTACAATCTTCTGGTGTAATCCCTCAAATTTCTGCTATCATGGGGCCTTGTGCAGGAGGTGCCGTATATTCTCCGGCAATGACTGATTTTACATTGATGATAGAAGAATCAAGTTATATGTTTGTTACCGGACCGAATGTGGTGAAAACGGTGACCAATGAAGAGGTTTCTTCTGAAGAATTAGGTGGGGCGAGTTCACATGCAACAAAATCAGGTGTAGCACATTTTACATCTCCAAACGATGTTCAAGGCTTGTTAGATATTAAAAAGTTATTGAGTTATATACCGCAAAACAATAAAGAAAAAGCTCCAAATATCAATTATGAAATTGGTGAAGAACTAAGGGAGAAATTAGCAGAAATCGTCCCGACAGACACACACAAGCCATACGACATCAAAGCAATTATTAATGGTATTTGCGATAAAGATTCTTTTTATGAAGTCCATAAAGATTATGCAGAAAATATTGTTGTTGGATTTGCTCGTTTGGCTGGAAAAAGTATCGGAATTGT
>JAUVCP010000323.1 GCA_030590765.1 Flavobacteriaceae bacterium
TTGATAATTATTGCTTTGGCTGTGATCAGAAAGTTCACAGACTTTAAAATTGATGATAAAACAATCAAAAAAATTGCTTTAGTAGTAACTGTTGCAGCACAAATAAATTTGATCATGTTGATTTCTGAATTGTTTAAAGAATTTTATGCTCCTACTCATCACAGTGAGAGCGCCTATTATTTGTTTTTCGGCTTGCATGGAAAAAGTGCATTGGTGCCATGGATTTGGACTGCCATAACCATGAATGTAACAGCAACTGTAATTTTAACTTTTCATAAACTTCGAAACAATTTAAATGTACTTTATGTTGCTTGTATTTTACTTTTTCTAGGAATCTGGATTGAAAAAGGTTTTGGATTAATTGTTCCTGGTTTTATTCCCGGCCCATGGGGAAAAATTGCAGAATATTTACCAACTTATACTGAAGTTGGTGTAACCATTGGTATATGGGCAATGGGAGCATTTATTTTTTCTATCCTTGCCAGAATTGGTATAGCTATAGAACTCGGAAAAATAAAACTTAAAAAATAAAATACTTTTTTATCTTTTTATTTGCATAACTGATATTTGTCATGTTTTATGTTTTTTATCTATGTTACTTTTGTTACCATTATATATAACATATATCACATTAAAACTTAGTCATTATTCTATAAACCATTAAAAATGAAAAAACTAAATGTATTAATTGCACTGATTGTAATAGCCATATTATCTTTTAGTTGTAAATCTGATAAAAAATCAGAAGTAAAAAAACAAAAAACTACAGAGATCGCATCAAATGAAATTTCTATCACAGATGCTGAAATGGAAAAAGGAGCAGCCATCTATTTTGACAGATGTGCTGGTTGTCATGGATCTTCTCGTAAAGGAGCAACAGGACCGCATTTATTACCAATTGCACCTGAAGGAAACAATTATTTAGGAACTACCATGTTAAAAGCTGCAGGCTTAAAAGCATTTATTGAAAATGGTACTCCGGGAGGGATGCCAGAATGGAAAGGTATTATGACAGATGATGAAATTGAATTAATGACTCGATTTTTACAGGTTGATCCACCAATAGTACCTCCATATGGAATGGCAGAAATTAAAAATAGTTGGAAACTTATCATTCCTGTAGCAGACAGACCTACAAAACCTCAACACAAAAGAAATATCGATAACTATTTTGGTGTAATTATGAGAGATGCAGGAAAAGTAGCGATCATTGATGGAGATACAAAAGAAAAATTAGTTGTTCTTAAAACTGGATTTGCTGTGCATATTTTACGAACTTCTGCATCAGGAAGATATATATATTCGGTTGGTAGAGATGGTAGAATTACTATGATTGATACGTATACTAAAACACCTACAATTGTTGCAGAAGTAAAAGGTGGGTTTGATGCTCGTTCAGTAGAAGTATCAAAATTTAAAGGATATGAAGATAAGTATTTGGTATTTGGAGGTTATAGTCCAAGTCATATTGCGATTCTAGATGCTCAAACACTTGAACCATTAAGTGTTACACCAACTGCTGGTAATGCCTGTGATGGTGATAAAGAATTTATTGAAGAAGCAAGGGTAGCAGCTATTGTTGCATCTCATACTGATCCTGTTTGGATATGCAATGTAAAAGAAACCGGTATGGTTTGGATCGTTGATTATACAGACCCTAGAAATCCGGGAATGACTCAAATACCAACGGCCAGATTCTTGCATGATGGTGGATTTGATTCAACCGGCCACTATTTCTTAGTTGCAGCTAATGCATCTAACAAAATAGTTGTAATTGATGTTCCTAATAAAAAATTGGTTAAAATAATTGAAACAGGAATCAAACCTCATCCTGGAAGAGGAACAAATATCAAGAATAAATTGGGTAACCTATGGGTAACTTCTCACTTGGGTGAAAACAAAATTTCTTTGATCAAAACCAACCCTGGAGATAAACAATGGACGGTTGTCAAAGAGATCAAAGCTACAGGTAATGGTGGTGGAGCATTGTTTGTTAAATCACATCCAAAATCTAAACACCTTTGGGTTGACAGAACTTTAAATCCTGATGCCAAACTTAACTCTTCTGTTGATGTTTTTGATATCAATACTTTAGAATTAAAAAAAACACTTTCTGCACCTGAAGGTGTTGACGGAAGAGCTGTTCATATGGAATACAACAAGGCAGGTAATGAAGTTTGGGTATCTTATTTTATGGGTAAAAATAGCGCTATTGTTATTTATGATGACAAAACTCTAAAAGTAAAAAAGATAATTCAAGAGGATTGGGTTGAAAATCCAACAGGAAAATTCAACGTTTATAATACAACGCACGATATTTACTAAAATAAGGGGATTATTTTTCAAAACCGAGGATTATTCATAAATAAATTCTCGGTTTTGTTTAAAACAATATCTGTTCACTAAACAATAATATTTTTTAAAAATGAGGTATTTCATTATATCTATCGTTATTTTATTGTCTTTTTTTAAGCAAAGTTTTGCTCAAAACATGGAAAACGACAGCTTAAAATCAGAGAAACTGAATGAGATTGTGGTTACTGCACAATATATACCTCAAGAGGCGAAAAACTCTGTTTACAAAATAAGGTCTATTAATTTTGAAGAAATTAAATCCTTAGGAGCATCAAACCTTAGAGATTTGCTTTATTATGAATTGAATCTTGATGTATTTCAACAAGGATCCTTTTCTGGAACAGGTGTTGAAATTCAAGGTATTTCACAAGAAAATATTAAGATACTGGTTGATGGAGTTCCAATTGTTGGCAGATTAAGGGGTACCATTGACCTTAATCATATCATATTAGATAATATTGAAAGGGTTGAAATTATTGAGGGACCAACTTCTGTTTACTATGGTACAGATGCTATGGGAGGTGTTATCAATTTAATTACAAAAAGTAATTTACCCGAAAATATTAGTGGTTCTATTCAAAGTTATATTGAATCAATTTATTCTTTTAATGTTTCTGGATTAGTGAATTTGAACAAAGAAAAAAATACGGTAGTTTTAAATATTGGAAGAAATTATTTTGATGGATTCAATTTGAGTGATTCACGTAAAACAGATTGGGGAAGCCGAGAGCAATATTTTGGAAATTTCTCTTTTAAACACAAATTTAACAAATCAGATATCAAATATGATTTTAAATATTTTACTGAAGAATTAGGCAATCTAGGTGATACAAATCCAAATAATACAGCTCTTGATTTTATTTCAAATACAAGAAGGATAGAAAACAATTTACAATATAAAAATCAACTATCAAGTTTTAATCATATTTCTACAATTATCTCTTTAAGCAATTATAAAAGAAACAAAAACACTTATTTAACTAATTTAAATGATGATCGCCAGGAGCTTGTAGAAAAAGAAACAGATATCACATATAACAACACTTTTTTTATTAAAGGTCAATTTAGCCATGTAAACAATGATAAGCAATTGAATTACAGCTTTGGATTTGATGCAAACATGGAAGA
>JAUVCP010000252.1 GCA_030590765.1 Flavobacteriaceae bacterium
TTTGCTTTTATAGGATTGCACTACCATATTGGCATAATCCTTTTTTAAAATTTCCAGACGATCTTGTAAAAGATCAACTTCTTTTTGATTCTCTTTGATCTCTTTTGAAATTTGTTTGGTTTCCTGATTTATCGTTTCAATCAATTTAGTTCTTACTCGTATTCTTTTATTAAGATCTGATAGATCTGAGAGTAAAGTCTTTTCTTTTTGCTGTGATCTAAACAATAAGGAGTTGATTTCTTTGATTTCTTTTTGAAGTTTAATTCTTTGTATTTCAAGATCTTGTCTGCTTTGAGCAGAGCTAACTATAGAAAATAACAGAAAAAAAGAGACAATAATAAATTTGTGTAAGCTCAGACTTTTATTTATCCGTATTTTAGAATTAACTGAAATCATTTGATCTTGATCAATTTATATTCGTTTGGTATTTTAAAAGGAAATCTCATTTCTCCATCAAAAATAACATTTCGATAATTTACATCAATTATAGTTTTATTATTTTTATCAGTTGCTTTGATAACAAACCCCTTAGGGAACAAAGATTCATCAATTTTATTGAAATCTTTGTATAATATTGTTAAATTTTGTCCTTTTTCCACAAAATTAAATTCCTCTTTGGCCAGTTTAAAGGTTACCGGATCAATAAGAAAAAACAAATCTAATAAAGGGTTTTCAGATTTTGGTACTAATTCATAACTGTTTTCACGGATGCTGACCTTGTATTTTTCATTTTTTAAAAGGAATAAAGGCTCTCCCAAAAAAACATTTTGAACCATTTCAAAATCAAATTCTGAACCCAACAGGGCACTTATAATTTTATAATTTCCTGAAAAATAGGTTTTAGATACTTTTTCATAAAATTTAACTTCTTTTGGCGTGATCATCAATTTTGCAACAGGAAATCCAAGTTTAGAAAGACTTATCCAAATGACAGAATCTTTTACCATTCTCATAGATCCATTCATACTTGGTAAATTTGTTTTTCCTTTATATTTTATAGACAAACTGGCTTTAATACTTGATCTGTTAAATCCAGCTTTATCATTTTTCTTGATAATTTTTTTAGCAGATAAGTGAGCAATGTTTCCGGTGGTGTTTTTAGTAGTTTTACAAGAGGTAATTAAAAGAAGAAAAAATATAATAATTACACTATTCTTAAACATGCTGTTTTATTTTTTTCGCAAATTTACAGCTTTATTGTAATATTCTGTTGCTTTTTTGTTTTCACCCATACCTTTATAGCTCAAGCCCAGTTGATCTATAAAATCAGCTTTTATTTCAAGATCATCTACTACAAAATCTAATCCTGTGCTTAAAATTAAAACTGCATCCTTATATTTTCTTATACTGTTTAATGCAGTACCGTTCATTAAATATACAAATGGTTGTGCCGGATAAAGGTCTAATCCTTCTTTACTATCCTTTAACAATCCTAAATAATCCTTTATTTTTAACTCTCTTTCCAATACCAGTTTTAAGGACTTATAATCATTTTTTAAATAATAGTCCTTTTTTAAATTGTCCAGCTTGCTTTTGGGAAGATCAGGAATTGTTGTTGTTACTGTTGATTCTCCTTCCGATGGAGATTCCTGTAAAAGAGCCGATTTTAATGGAATGAGATGTGCAGGTAAATTGTTATTGTTAGTTAGTTTTTTTAACAGTTCAATTGCTTCATTAATATTTCCTGATTTGATTTGTAATAAAATTAACTCAAATTCCAATTCAGGTTTTTGAGCAATGATCCTCTTTTGGATAAGAATGGCTCCACTAAAATCGTTTTGTTTTGCTTTGATCTCTTTTAAATGCTCCAGCATAAACAAATTAGTAGGTTCAATCTCTAAACCTTGCAAAATATAATATTCGGCTTCCGTATATTTTAATAAAAAAACATAGTTTTTAGAAAGCTCAAATAATACGGCAGTGTTCTTTTTATTATTATTACAGGCTTCTAAAGCAAAAATAGCTTTATCGTAATTTTCAATTGCCTTTTGCTGAAGCGCTTCAAAAAAGAAGGTTTGAAAATTGATATTTTCCTGTTCAATCAGTAATTCTTCTCTTGAGGCTACATCTTCTTGAGAAAAAGAGAAAACAGGAATGAACAAAATCCCTGTTAAAACAATAATATGTATGATCTTTTTTATCAAAATCAATCTAGAACAGAATAATCACCAATGCTAACAGATTTGAAATTTCCATCAAAATAAGCATGATTTCCAATCATGGCATTTTTTAAATTAGCATTTTTAATAGTTGTATTTGTTTGGATCAATGAATCTTGAATGGTTGAATTTTCGACCAAACTATCATCACCCAATGAAACATTCGGACCGATTGTTGTATTTTTTAATACCACATTTTCACCGATATAACAAGGTTCAATAATCTGTGAGTTTTCTAAGGTTACTGTTTTTGATATTAGATCTTGTCCATCTTGTTTCGCAAATTGTAAAACTCTTCCGTTGGTTTCTAACGTAATATCTTTATTACCACAATCCATCCATTCGCTAACGGTTCCAGGTACAAATTTCAATCCTTTTTGCTTCATATTTTCTAAAGCATTGGTCAATTGAAATTCTCCTTTTTCGGTGATATTATGATCTAATAAATATTGAATTTCATCTCTAAGATCTTCTCCTTTATTAAAATAATAAATCCCAATAATTGCCAGATCGGAAACAAATTCCTTAGGTTTTTCAACAAAATCCGTAATGATACCGTCTTTTAACTTTATTACACCATATGCACTTGGATCATCTACTTGTTTTACCCAAATTGCACCATCAGTATTCGCATCTAAGGTAAAATCAGCTTTAAATAAAGTATCTGCAAACGCAACAACACAAGGACCATTTAGGGATTCTTTAGCACATTGAATTGCATGGGCTGTTCCCAGCGCTTCTTCCTGTACGGTTACATTACATTTTGCATCTAAATTCTTTGCGATGGCTTTTAATTTTTCTTCGGTGTCTTTTGGAAAAGTTGGTCCGATTACAAAAGCTATTTCTTCTACTTTTTGATCTACTACTTTTACAATATCTTCCACCAATCTGTGAACAATTGGTTTACCTGCTAATATGGTCAAAGGTTTAGGAATGGTGAGGGTGTGAGGCCTTAATCGTGAGCCAATCCCTGCCATAGGAACAATTATCTTCATAAAATCTTTTTCTTGTATATTTTCTTAACGAGCAAATATACATAAAATTGTAGCAGTATTACGGATCTAAAGCTGCTACAAAAGCTCCTTTTTTGGAAGTATTGTGAAAAATTACCTTCTTATTTTTACAAGTACTTTCCCATCTTTGGGTGTAATTCTTGTAGTTTGAACCATCTGCAATAATCACTTTTGGATGTAAAACCTGAATAAGTCGGTTTAAATTGATCTTTGGAGATTGTGTTAAAACAACTATTTTGGGAGAAAATTTTAAGGATTTGTAAACACCTAAACTGTCAACAAAATAAAGGTAATCATGGTTTAATCTATACACATTCTTTAAAGTATCAGATATTACTTTTTTTTGGGGAAACATCCCCAATAGATAAGAATTGATAATTTTGTTCGTATATGTTTCCATAGAACCTATTGAATGATGTAAGCTAATGACTTTTTGTTTTTTTATTGCTAGAATAGAGTTTTTTATTTGATGAAAAATGATCAATTCATTTGATTTTTGATCATGTGATTTTTCATAGATAAAGGATACTTGGATTACGACAATAGTTACTAAAACGATGATCAGTTTTTGAGATGTTTGTTTTATAGAAAAATGAATAGTAGAAATGAGAAATAAATAAAATGTAATTAACAATATCAAAGAGAAGTAAATATCATGAAAAACAAAGGTTTCCTGAAGGGAGATAAAATTTACAAAATTGTTCATTAAAGAGATAAAGAAACCGTAAATGTCTGCAAAAAATTGTGGAAGGATTTGAGTTAAAGCTAACAGGATGACTAATATACCCAAGCCTATGATAATTCCTAAAAAGGGAATGATCACTAAACTTGAAATAAAGAACAAACCTGGAAATTGATGGAAATAGTATAAACTTAAAGGTAAAATACCAAGTTGTGCTGCTAATGAAACCGTAAGTAGTTGCCAAAAATATTTTGCAGGTTTCCATTTGGGGTTCCATATTTTTACTATTAGTGGCTGGATTAAAACAATGGAAAATACAGCGGTGTAGCTTAATTGAAATCCAACATCAAATAAAAATAGCGGATGAATCAATAATAAAAAGAAGAACGAAACAATCAAACTGTTTTTCACATTTGATGGCCTATCTGACATCCATCCAATGGCAATTGCAGTAAACATGGTTACTGATCTGATCACAGAAGCTGACATACCGGCAAAAAATGCATATATCCACAAGCAAAAAATCACAAGAAGCAATTTTATAAATATTCCATTCTTTAACTTTTCTATGGGTTTAAATAATAGGTTTAAAAGCAATAGAATTATACCAATATGCAAACCTGAAACAGCAAGAATATGAATTGC
>JAUVCP010000189.1 GCA_030590765.1 Flavobacteriaceae bacterium
TCGTATAATCTAAAGATTCAATATTTATAAACTATAAAATTTTAAAAATGAAAAAATTAATTATTGGAATTGCATTTGTTTTAATTACAACAGGATTATTTGCTCAAAACACAAATGATTATATGGAAGTAACAAGAGAGGTTATTAAAACTGAAAAAAAAGCTGCTATAGCTGAAGCTATGCAATTAACTGATCAAGAAAGCTCTGTTTTTTGGCCTTTATACAACGAATATAATAATAAGATGTACACTGTAAATACAAAATTATATAATACAATAAAGGATTATGCTGATAACTTTGATAAAATGACTGATGAAAAAGCGACCAGTATATGGACAGAGGTTATGAAAATTGATTCAGAATTGATGAAACTTAAAAAGTCTTATTTTAAAAAGTTTGTTAAGATCATGCCAGCTACAAAAGCAGTAAGATATTTTCAAGCCGAAAATAAAATTAAAAGCCTTGTTGATGCAAGATTAGCTTTGGAAATACCTCTATTTGAAGAAATGAAGTAATTTTTTATCAAAAATAAAAAAATCCTTTCAATCATTTGAAAGGATTTTTTTTTACACTTATTCCCCAACTTATACTTATAGTATTAATTGCACAACCAATATTTGATTTTGATAAAAAAACAAAACGGTTCTGTACAGCTCTGTGTAATATATGATGAACTTAACCTGTTTTAAAAAACTACTATTTCATTAGCATACCAACAATTCAACCACAAATAATTATATGATTATTGTTTTTATTGCAAATGATTCCTAAAGTATATTTGTTTACTTTTTTTATTTGAATCCTTAAAATATTTTTTTATTGAATTTTACCGTCTATTTTTGCGCCTATGACTGAATGGTATCATTATTTACTTTTAATTGTTGTTGGTTTTATTGTTGGTGTGATCAACACAATTTCCGGTGGAGGCTCCTTACTTACTTTGCCTATTTTGATCTTTCTAGGTCTACCTTCCAATACTGCAAATGGAACCAACCGGATTGCTATATTTATACAAACCATTTTCTCTTATGCAGGTTTTAAAAGTAAAGGAGTTACCAATAAATACTCCTCTTTTGGCTGGTATCTGGCTGTTTCTGCTACTATTGGTTCCCTTATTGGAGCAAAATTAGCAATAGATATAAGAGATGATGTTTTTAATAAGATCCTTGCAATTGTAATGATTCTTGTAGTAGGATTTATGGTTATTAAACCAAATAAAAAACTACATGAACTTGCTGATCGAATTACAGGTAAATATCGGGTGTGGAGTACTATAGCTTTCTTTTTTATTGGAATATATGGTGGATTTATACAAGCAGGAACCGGAATTTTTATTTTATTGACCCTTTCTTCCATCAACCATCTTACTCTAGTCAAATCAAATGTGATCAAGGCAATGGTTATGATTATTTACACCGCAGCAACATTATTGATGTTTGGTTTTAATGATAAACTCAATTGGCCAATAGGACTTACAATGGCAATAGGTCAGGCTTTTGGAGGTTGGATTTCCAGCAGATGGTCTGTTAATAAAGGTGATGGAATTGTAAAAATATTTCTTATCGTAATGGTTATCATAATGGCTATCAAACTTTGGTTTTTCTAACACTTGATTTCAAAATTATTAAAATTTTTAAAGACTCCAACAGTATAATCAACGGAGGATACAATTGACATTGGAGAGCCAATTTTCAGCCATTCTAAAAATATACCCAACATCAAAGCATCACCTTCTGCTTCTAAATAAACTTTTGAATCATTATTATTCTTAACAAATCCTTCAATGCTAAGTTCATCAGCTTTATCTTTTGTGAATTTCCTAAACCAAACTCCTTGAACAACCCCTGCAACAGTAATATTATAATGTAATTTCTCCATCAAATTCCTTTAAAAATCAAAATTAAACAATAGTCCTTCTAAATCATTGCACTTTCTTAAATTATTTTACCTTTGTCTTCTAAAATATTCAATTCTGTTTTTATGGGTAATTCTATCGGAAATCTTTTTAAACTTACAACTTTTGGTGAATCTCATGGTATTGCTATTGGTGGAATAATTGATGGTTGTCCTGCCGGAATTACTTTAGATTTTAATGCCATTCAATTGGAATTAAATAGAAGAAAACCAGGGCAATCAAAGATCACTACGCAACGAAAAGAACCTGATCAAGTTGAATTTCTTTCCGGAATATTTGATGGAAAAACCACCGGAACATCCATTGGTTTTCAAATTGAGAATACCAATCAAAAAAGTAAAGATTATTCTCATAACACAAGTGTTTATCGGCCTTCTCATGCAGATTACACCTATGATAAAAAATATGGTATTCGGGATCATCGTGGTGGTGGAAGAAGCTCTGCTCGTGAAACTGCCAACTGGATAGTTGGTGGTGCTATCGCCAAACAATTCCTTAAAAACATTAAGATCAATGCTTTTACTTCTTCTGTAGGTGATATTACTTTAAATAAACCATATCAGGAGCTAAATTTTGATATTATTGAAAATAATATTGTCCGTTGCCCGGATGAAGCTACTGCCAATAAAATGATTAACTTCATTGATAACACACGAAAACAAGGTGATACCATTGGCGGAGTTGTGACCTGTGTTATCCAAAATGTTCCTGTTGGTTTAGGTGAACCTGTATTTGATAAATTGCATGCAGCACTCGGACATGCAATGCTTTCTATAAATGCAGTAAAAGGATTTGAATATGGGAGTGGATTTGATGGAGCAAAAATGAAAGGTTCTGATCATAACGATCTTTTCAATAAAGATGGAACTACAAAAACAAACCTTTCCGGAGGTATTCAAGGTGGAATTAGCAATGGAATGGATATTTATTTTAATGTTGCATTCAAACCGGTAGCTACAATAATGCAAAAACAAAATACGATTGACTCTAATGGAAATCTTGTTGAAATGCAAGGAAAAGGAAGACACGATCCTTGTGTTGTCCCAAGAGCTGTACCCATTGTAGAGGCTTTAAGTGCCTTGATTATGGCAGATTATTATTTGCATTACAAAGCAAGAAAATAAATATTTTTAACTTCATTGAAATAAATTTAAACTTCATGCGTTAAATGATAAGTTAAATTAATTTTTGACTAACTCTTAACAAACAATTTTCTTATCAAAAAATAATCTGGAGATATTCCTGTATTATTTTGCCGAAAGGCTTTTTAAATTAGTTTTCAAAACTAATTAAGAAGCCAGTAATAATAACCATTAATATTGTATTTAATGAATATCTATAAGAAAATTGATATACTTTTATCTCAAAATTTCATTCCTTTCTCCTCCCATTTATCTAATGATGTAATTTATTTTAAAGCATCTTTTTTTAGAGCATAAATAATAAATTAAACACTAATGAAACAAATTAAATAGTCTGTTTTCCAGATTATTGAAGATCCCTTTTTTTTGGACTGCTATCGAGAGTAAAATTTCATAGCAGTCTTTTTTGTTATATAAATCTTAATAAACCACTATTGAATTGTCTGTCTTTTATTAATAAAGTATATTTGCACCTCTTTAAAAATAAATATAATGGACAAAGGATTATACGCAAAGGTTAAAACATCAAAAGGTGATGTATTGATCAATTTAGAATTTGAAAAAACACCCGGTACTGTGGGTAATTTTGTAGCATTGGCTGATGGTAATATAGAAAATACTGCAAAACCTCAAGGGGAAAAATATTATGATGGACTTAAATTTCACAGAGTAATTCCTGATTTTATGGTTCAGGGAGGTTGCCCCCAAGGCACTGGAACAGGGAACCCTGGATACAGTTTTGAGGATGAATTCCATCCAGATCTAAAACACGATAAGCCTGGAATATTATCTATGGCAAATTCTGGACCTGCAACTAATGGTAGTCAGTTTTTTATCACACATGTTCCAACTCCATGGTTAGACAATAAGCATACTGTTTTTGGAAATGTTGTAGAAGGTCAGGATATTGTTGATTCTATTGCTCAGGATGATACTATTGAATCTATTGAGATCATCCGGGAAGGTGATGCTGCAGAAGCATTTAAAGCAATTGAAGCATTTAGAACTTTTGAAGGTGGAAGAGATCAAAAAATAGCAGAAGAAAAAGAAAAAATGGAAACTGCTTTAGATAAAATTGCTGCAGGTTTTGAAAAGACAGATAGTGGATTACGCTACCAGATCATTCAAAATGGTAACGGTAAAAAAGCAGAAAAAGGTAACAATATTTCTGTTCATTATAAAGGTCAGTTAGTTGATGGTACTGTTTTTGACTCTTCATACCAACGCAAAGAACCAATTGATTTTCAGGTTGGTATTGGCCAGGTGATCAAAGGATGGGATGAAGGATTACAATTATTAAAAGTGGGTGATAAAACCCGTTTGGTGATCCCTTCTCATTTAGCATATGGTAGTCAGGGTGCTGGTGGAGTTATTCCTCCAAATGCAACTTTGATCTTCGATATTGAATTGATGGATGTAAAATAAAATATTTTAATTTATTTTGATAAAAAGACCGCCTTTTGGTGGTTTTTTTCATTTATTACTATCCTTCAACATAGGCACAAATCTAAAATCACCAAACTCATGTTTTTCAAAATTCTTTTCACCTTTACGGATATATAATGTCATTACCTGAGATCCTTCTCCGACAGGGATCACCAGCCTCCCTCCTATTTTTAACTGACTCAATAAGGCTTTTGGAACAAATGGAGCTCCGGCGGTTACAATAATCCCATCAAATGGTGCATTTTCTTTCATTCCGATATAGCCATCCCCAAAAACTAATTTTTTAGGAACATATCCAACTTTTGGCAAAATTTTCTTTGTTTTTGCATACAATTCTTTTTGTCTCTCCATACTATAAACAACTGCTTTTAATTCAATTAAAATTGCAGTTTGATAACCAGAACCAGTACCAATCTCTAAAATTTTATCACCAGGTTTTACTTCTAATAATTCAGTTTGAAAGGCAACTGTATACGGCTGTGAAATGGTTTGATCTGCTCCTATAGGAAATGGTTTATCCTGATAAGCAAAATCAATAAATCCGGAATCCATAAACATATGTCTTGGAACCTTTGATATTGCCTCTAAAACATTTTTATTCTTTATTCCTTTTCGTTCAATTGTATTAACCAATTGATTACGAAGACCTTTATGTTTAGGTAAATCTTTTAATATCATTTCATAAAAATAGATAATTATTTAACCTTTCCTAATGTAGTTACTATATTATTCACTTTTTTAAGTAAGTATTTCATTTAAGTTATTTTATAAAAAAAACTTCCTAGGATGATGACAATATTTAAGGCTAAAAGCCACTTTAAGATCATATCACCTTTTAAAAAGTTAAACTTAGCATGTAAACCAAAATA
>JAUVCP010000386.1 GCA_030590765.1 Flavobacteriaceae bacterium
ATCTATTTAAAAATATGTGTAATAGTATATTTATTAGTATTTTTGTGTGATTTTTTTAAAAATATGAAGAAATATATAAGAAAAATAGCAGTAATGACATCTGGAGGTGATTCTCCAGGTATGAATGCTGCCTTGCGTGCGGTTGTGAGAACTGCCGTATACTATAGATTAGAGTGTGCTGCAATTTATCGTGGATACGAAGGATTGATTGAGGGAGATATTGTGAAAATGGATGCCAGAAGTGTTCACCATATCATACAAAAAGGCGGAACTATTATTAAAACAGCAAGGTCTAAAGAATTTAGAACTATTGAAGGCAGAAAAAAAGCTTACGAGAATTTGCTTGCTGAAAATATTGATGCCTTAATCGTAATTGGTGGGGATGGAAGTTTTACAGGAGGAATGGTTTTTAGCAGAGAGTTTGATATCCCTGTAATAGGTATTCCCGGAACCATCGATAATGATATTTTTGGAACAGATTTTACTATTGGTTACGATACCGCTTTGAATACTGCTGTAGAGGTAATTGATAAGATTAGAGATACAGCTACTTCGCACAACCGATTATTTTTTGTTGAGGTAATGGGCAGACATGCCGGGTTTATTGCGCTAAATGCCGGGATAGGTGCTGGTGCTGAAGAAATTCTTATTCCTGAAGAAGATATGGGTCTTGATCGTTTATTGATCTCCTTGGAAAATAGTCGTCGATCTGGTAAAACTTCAAGTATTGTTGTTGTTGCAGAAGGAGATAAAACTGGTGAAAATGTATTTGAACTTGCAAAGTATGTAGAAGATAATTTACCTCAGTATGAAGCAAGAGTATCTATATTAGGTCATATGCAAAGAGGTGGAGCACCAAGTTGTTTTGATCGGGTTTTAGCGAGTAGAATGGGAGTGAAAGCTGTAGAATTATTGATTGATGGCAAATCAAATTTAATGGTTGGTGTTCAAAATAATCAAATGGTACCTGTAGAATTGGAAAAGGCAATTAAGGAGCATCATAAAATGAATAAAGAAATATTAAGAATAGCTGATATTATGTCAGTTTAAATAAATAATTAATTTAAAATAAGTAGAAATGATTAAAATTGGAATTAACGGATTTGGTAGAATAGGTAGATTAGCACTAAGAATAGCTACACAAAGAGATAATGTACAAGTTGTTGCAATCAACGATCTTTTAGATGCAGATTATTTAGCATATATGCTAAAGTATGATTCTGTTCATGGTAGATTTGATGGTGATGTTGAAGTAAAAGACGGACATTTAATAGTAAATGGAAAGACCATTAGAGTTACTGCTGAAAGAAATCCTGAAGATCACAAATGGGATGAAGTTGGAGCAGAATACGTAATTGAATCAACAGGTATATTTAAAAGTATTGAAGCAGCCGGAAGACACATTAAAGGTGGTGCCAAAAAAGTAATTATTTCTGCACCTTCTCCAGATGCTCCAATGTTTGTTATGGGGGTTAATCACAAAGAATTAAAAGCATCAGATACAATTTTCTCAAATGCATCATGTACTACAAACTGTTTAGCTCCAATTGCTAAAGTTTTACACGATAATTTTGAAATTACAGATGGTTTAATGACAACTATTCATGCGGCAACAGCTACTCAAAACACAGTTGATGCACCTTCTGCAAAAGACTGGAGAGGTGGTAGAGCTGCAATTCATAATATCATTCCTTCTTCAACTGGTGCTGCTAAAGCAGTTGGAAAAGTAATTCCTTCATTAAACAAAAAGTTAACAGGTATGTCATTCAGAGTTCCAACTATGGATGTTTCTGTTGTTGATTTAACAGTTAATATCAAAAAAGGTGCAACTTATGAAGAGGTTTGTAAGGTAATGAAAGAAGCTTCTGAAGGTGAGTTAAAAGGGATTTTAGGATATACAGAAGAAATGGTTGTATCACAAGATTTTGTTGGAGAAACTAAAACATCTATATTTGATGCCAAAGCAGGTATAGCTTTGACAGATAACTTTATCAAAGTTGTTTCCTGGTATGATAACGAATACGGTTATTCTTCAAAAATCATTGATCTTTTAGAACATTCAGCTTCTTTATAAGATTAAATATTAAAATTGAAAACCCATAGCATATGCTATGGGTTTTTTGTTATTAATCATGGAATAGATTTTGAATTGTTATGACATATTCAAATCTTTTTTATATTTACACACAAACTTATTATTTTGGATTCCAGTATTTTAATACCTTTTTTAACTGCTTCGGTTTTACTGACTTTTATGCCCGGACCAGATATTGTCTTTGTGATCATGCAAAGTATTAGCAATGGTAAAAAATATGGCATTGTTACTGCCTTAGGTTTGGTTAGTGGAATCATCATACACACGACTCTTATTGCATTTGGAATTGCAGCGATTATTCAAAGATCAGAATTACTATTTTTTGTCATAAAACTATTTGGAGCAGTATATTTATTTTATCTGGCTTTTAAAACATATAGAAATTCATCTGAAATTCATTTGATTGGAGGAAAAATTGCTAAAAAATCATTGTTTACCTTGTATAAACAGGGGTTTATCATGAATTTGTTGAATCCTAAAGTTGTTATATTTTTTCTTGCTTTCTTTCCGGGATTTATAATTGAATCTGACGGAAATATTACCCAACAAATATATATTTTGGGAATATTATTTATGATACAGGCTTTTCTGGTTTTTAGTTTTGTTTCTATC
>JAUVCP010000174.1 GCA_030590765.1 Flavobacteriaceae bacterium
TTGGAGCTATGAACTTAGAATAATACTATTAACGTATCATCAATTAGAGAAAAATAAACCATCATATTTTTATTTAACCCAATTGGGCGAAAGGAAAATATGTGTAAATTCTCTAATTATGAAAAAAGTAGTTCTCTTCACATTTGCAGTATTGTATTTATCTTCTTTTACCTTATTTGCCCAAAAAGATACTATTTGGTTTGATAGCAACTGGAAAAAAACAACTAAAAAAAATGCCGATTATTTTAGATGTCATTGTGTAGAAAAGGAAAATGGTTATTGGTTTACAGACTATTATATCTCTGGGGCTAAGCAAATGGAAGGCCTTTCTATGGAAGAAAATGCCGAAGTTTTTCAAGGTACGGTTAATTGGTATTTTGAAAATGGAAATATATTTCAAATTGTAAATTATAAAAATGGTATTTTATTTGGTACCCGGAAAGCATTCTATGAAAACGGAAAATTGAAAACTGAAACCACCTATAAGAATGGCAAAAAGGATGGTAACTGGAAAGCGTATTTTGAAAATGGTAAAATGGAAGAATCTGGAAACTATGAAAATGGAGAAAAGGAAGGCTTATGGAAAATTTACTATAAAAATGGAAAACTAAAAGACGAAGGAAAGTATGTCTTTGACCTAAAAATTGATATTTGGAAGACCTATTATTATGATGGAACTGATCAGGAATAGAAAGTAATACAAATCAAAAGTTGAATAAACGTATTGTTAAAAATTCATGGCTTTACCTTTTTACTAAAGGGTGGTCATGAGTTTTTTACTTTAGTCCTGAAAATCTTTCGAGCAAGGTCATAAAAGACAATTTAACTTATTCCATGTAATGTTTCAATTCTTGTTTGCATTGGTTCAAAACCCATCAGTATTTGAAAAATAATGATCAAATCATTTTTAAGCCCCACATTGAAATAGAGTTTGATATTTTACGTTATATTTGCAACGTAATTTATTACAAGTCAAATTATTCAATATGAAAGGTCCTTTATTTTATGCCAAGATATTACTGTTTGGTGAATATGGAATCATTAAAGATTCCAAAGGCTTGGCTATTCCTTATAATTTTTATCAGGGTGCTTTAAAAGTTAGCAATGATTTAGATGCAAAAGCAAAACTCTCTAATAAAAAGTTATTAGAATTTTACAATTATCTGAAATCTGTTGATAAAAATATTCTGCAATTAAATTTAGAAAATTTTAAATCTGACATTGAAAAAGGCATGCATTTTGACTCAAGTATACCACAGGGTTACGGAGTTGGAAGTTCAGGTGCTTTGGTTGCGGCTATTTATGATAAATATGCCGAGAATAAAATTACTGTTCTAGAAAATTTGACTCGAGATAAATTACTAACATTGAAAGAGATTTTTTCTATGATGGAATCTTTTTTCCACGGCAAAAGTTCGGGTCTTGACCCTTTAAACTCCTATTTAAGTTTGCCTATTTTGATTAATTCAAAAGACCATTTGGAAGCAACAGGTATTCCTTCTCAAAAAGAAGGGAAAGGAGCCGTGTTTCTATTAGATTCTGAGATCGTTGGTGAAACTGAACCTATGGTGAATATTTTTATGAATAAAATGAAAAATGAAGGTTTTCGTAAAATGCTAGATGAGGATTTTGCCCGTTATACAGATGCCTGTATCGATAACTTTTTACACGGTGAAATACACTCTCTTTTCGGCAATGTAAAAAACCTTTCAAAAGTTGTTTTAAAACATTTTAAACCAATGATTCCTCAGTCATTTCATCACCTTTGGCAAAAAGGAATTGACACAGATGACTATTATCTAAAACTTTGCGGATCAGGTGGTGGAGGCTATATTTTAGGTTTTACCGAAGATTATGATAAAACAAAGGAAATCCTTCAAAAATACAAATTAGAATTAGTTTACAGGTTTTAAATCCATTTAACTTATATGGATTTACTCAAAATGTCAGAAGAAAATACACCTAAGGGGAAAAAAGAATATTCTTTTTTTTTCAAATTTCTTAGCATGTTCTCTGTAGTAAGAGGTTATAATATTTTTATCATTGTACTTGCACAGTATTTAGCTGCCATTTTTATTTTTTCTCCTGATAAATCCTTAAAAGAAATACTTTTCAATCTCGACCTTTACTTTATTGTTTTGGCAACAGCCTGTGTAATTGCAGCGGGATATATCATCAATAATTTTTACGATGCTGAAAAAGATCTAATCAACAAACCTATCAAATCGAAAATTGATAGTATTGTTGGACAGAAAACTAAGTTAAAGATCTATTTCCTACTGAATTTCATTGGAGTTGGATTTGCTTTTTTAGTCTCCTGGCGTGCTGCACTATTCTTTTCCGTATACATTTTTTTAATCTGGATCTACTGCCATAAATTAAAGAAATATCCACTTACCGGATTATTTTCAGCAGCGATATTAGCCCTTTTACCCTTTTTTGCCATTTTTATTTATTACAGAAATTTTTCTACTATCATTTTTACACATGCTGCATTTTTATTCTTTGTTCTAATGATACGAGAATTAACCAAAGACCTTGAAAATATCAGAGGTGATATAGCCCAGGATTATCAAACCATACCTGTAAAATATGGTGAGTATTTCACCAAATTACTAATTACTATATTGGTTGTATTCACGATAGATCCAATCTATTTTATCTGGAAATATCCTGAAATTGGTATGATGAAATATTATTTCTATTTAGTTGGGATTGTATTTGCTCTCTTTCTCTTTTTATTATGGAAAGCAAATTCAAAAAAAGACTATGTCATTTTGCATAATATCATCAAATTAATCATTGTAATTGGCGTATTAAGTTTGATGTTGATAGATACTTCTGTTATCATTCAGAGAATTTTAAATGCTGGAAATTAGGATTCATTTAACCTTTTGGTATTGAATGGATTTTGTATTTTTGCAAAAAATTTTATAATGACTACAAATAATAACTCGTCGAGAGGACGACAATCAGATTCAAGAAATAAAAGTTCAGATAAAGAGAAAAATTTTTCTCAGAATTCTAAAAAACCTTACGAAAAATCCAAGGATAAAAATTTCAGACCTCATCCACAAAAAATAAAAGACTTTAAGAAAAAAAGCGGATCACCTTCAAAAATAAGTGAATCAGATGAAATTCGTTTAAACAAATATATTGCAAATTCAGGCATTTGTTCACGAAGAGAGGCAGACACTTTTATCAAATCAGGTTCTGCAACCGTAAACGGAAAAATCATAACTGAAATGGGTTTTAAAGTAAAACTGGATGATGAAGTAAGGTTTGATGGAGCTTTAATTTCTCCTGAAGCTAAACGATATGTTTTATTGAACAAGCCTAAGAATTACATCACCACAATGGATGATGAAAGAGGAAGGAAAACCGTGATGGAGTTGATACGCACCGCTGCCAAAGAACGCATTTACCCTGTTGGTAGATTAGATCGCCAAACCACAGGTTTATTGCTTTTTACCAATGATGGTGAACTTGCCAAAAAATTAACACATCCAAAGCATCAGGTCAAAAAATTATACCAAGTTACTCTTGATAAAAAATTAACAATGAGTGATTTAACTAAAATATCACAAAATTTTGTTTTGGAAGGAAAAATGGTATTTGTTGATGCTATTTCTTATATAGAAAACAAACCTAAACATGAAATAGGAATTGAAATTCATTCTGGAAGAAATAGAATCGTTCGTAGGATCTTTGAACATTTCGGATATAAAGTTACCAAATTGGACAGGGTGATTTTTGCCGAACTTACAAAAAAGAATTTATCTCGTGGCGTATGGAGGCACCTGACACAACAAGAGATTAATAATTTGAAAATGATTTAATTTGAAGTAATGGATAGATCAAAAAAAATAAAATGGGGGATTATAGGTTGTGGTAACATTGCACATAAATTCGCAGCTGATCTTTCCATAATTGAAGATGCTGAATTATATGCTGTAGCATCAAGAAGTATTGAAAAAGCAAAAGCTTTCCAAATAAAACACTCTGCAAAAAAAAGTTACAGCAGCTATGATCAACTCATGGCAGATGAGAAAATTGATATTGTTTACATAGCAACTCCTCATATTTCACATGCAGCATTAAGTATCAAGGCAATGGAACACAATAAACATGTTTTGTGTGAAAAACCACTGGCTATCAATAAAGAAGAAACTATAGATATTCTTGCAACTTCAAAAAGAAATCATAAATTCTTTATGGAAGCACTTTGGACCAGATTTAACCCAAGTTTTGTTGCCATAAAAAAATTGATAGATGATGGAGTTATTGGTGATGTAAAATATATCAACGCTGATTTTTCATTCAAAACAGATAAGCCTTTAAGCAGTCGAGTTTTGAATTTGGAGCTTGGTGGAGGAGCTATTTTAGATATCGGGATCTATCCTGCATTTTTAACTTACTCTCTTTTAGGAATTCCTGATGAGATCTTGGCTAAATCTATTTTTCATGATATTACCAAATGTGATATGCAAACATCTATGATCTTTCATTACCCATATGCACAGGCTGTTTTATATAGTAGTTTTGCATCAAAATCGGAAATGACAGCAAAAATAAGCGGTACGGATGGGCAAATTCATATACCTGATCCTTGGCATGTTCCTCAGGGATTTTCTTTGATAAAGAATGATAAAAAGGAATACTTTGACTTGCCAACAACAGGTATTGGTTTTAGCTATGAAATTATGGAATGTCATCATTGCATTCGTGAAAATCAGATCGAAAGCAAGATCTGGTCACATCAAAACAGTTTGGAGCTAATAACCATTTTAGACAAGGTAAGAGAACAGGTGGGATTAAAATATCTTAGCTAAAAAATCAGGGTTTTACTTAAAGTGAAACCCTGATTATATTTTAAAAAAACAAATTACTTTTTTAGCAAGTCTCTAATTTCAACCAGTAATTCTTCCTGGGTTGGCCCTTTAGGAGCTGCAGGAGCCTCTTCTTCTTTTCTTTTCATACTATTTACTGCTTTAACAATAAGGAACATTACAAAAGCAACAATAATAAAGTCAATTACTGTGGTAATAAATTCCCCATATAAAACTGCAATAGTACCTTCTATTTTTCCTTCTGCATTAGCAACACCTTCTTTTACAATCCATTTAAGATCTTTAAGATCAGTATTAAACAATAAGCCAATTAACGGCGAAACAATTCCAGCAGTAAACGAAGTTACCACACTTTTAAATGCAGCACCCATTACAAAACCTACAGCAATATCCAATAAACTGCCTTTTAGAGCAAACTCTTTAAATTCTTTTAACATAATAATATTTGATTAGTGAATAACAAATATACTAAAAAATCAATTAAATCAATTCTCGTTTTACCCTCTGAGAAATCGAAGTTAGTATCTCATAAGGTATCGTAGTGGTTGTTTTTGCTTGATTAAGAATATGATCCTGGTGATTAAATATTACCACTTCATCTCCTTCTTTACTTTCCACATCTGTTATATCTATCATCGTCATATCCATACAAATAGTTCCTACAATAGAAGCTTTTTGACTATTCACAAACACAAAAGACAA
>JAUVCP010000277.1 GCA_030590765.1 Flavobacteriaceae bacterium
TAGAAAGTCCAAAAGTAACAGTACAAAAAACAAGTCAGGAGATATTTGATTTTCTTTCAAAAGTGGAGAATTTTGAAGATATCATGCCCGAGAATATAGATAAATTTGAAACAAGTGATGATTCTTTTAAATTTGCTTTAAAAGGAATGCCTGAAATAAGACTGAAAATGCAAGAGCAAGATGCTCCAAAAAAAATAGTTTTGGGTTCAACAAGTGACAAGTTTCCATTTACTTTAACAGCTGATATTGAAAATGATACTGATACATCAAGTAATGTGCAATTGAAATTTGATGGTGAATTTAATCCAATGGTAGCGATGATGGTAAAGGGACCCCTTCAAAAATTCATCAATACCTTGATAGGAAATATTGAGAAAAAATAAGATTTAAATAACACTTTTAAAAAGCTTTCATTTTATGGAAGCTTTTTTGTTTAGAGAGATGTGATTTTATAAATAGGCTTTTAGAGGTATTTTACTTCCTTAAAATAAAACTTTCTTATTTGTTTATTTTCATCTTCAATTTTAATTTTACCATCCTTAGAAACTCCTGTAATTTTACCTAAAAAAACCTGATTATCACTTTCGAACATGTGTGGTTTGTTTATTTTAAAAAGAACATTTTCGTATGCTGTATGTAAAAAACTAAACTCTCGTTTGTTAAGAAGATCTATATAATGCTTCATAGAAAAAATGATTTCTTTTAACAGTTTATCTCTATTAATAGCGTTGTTTAGCAAATTCTTCATAGAAATTGCTTGAAATGGATAACCCAAATAATCTTCCTGATTTACATTAAGTCCGATACCAACAACAGATTGGTAAATTTTGTCATTTTTTAAAGAATTTTCAATTAGGATTCCTCCCAATTTTTTATTCTCTGCCATTATGTCGTTTGGCCATTTGATCTTTAATTTAGGTAAATTATACTTTAACAGGGCATGATATATTCCCAGAGAAACCGCACTGTTAAGATAGAATTGATCTTGAATTATTAAGGAGTCATAGTTTATTAGCACACTAATTATTAGGTTTTTACCTTTGTCTGAGACCCATTTTGTGTCTACCTGACCTCTCCCCGTAGTTTGATACTCAGCGCTTACTACCGTCCAATTTTCTACTTTCTTTTTTTTAGATAATCGCCTTAAATAAGTGTTTGTTGAATTTATGGCATTAAGTTTGAATAATTTCATAGAGATTATGCAAATATAGGGCATCTAAAGTGATAAAAATGTGATACATTTGCAAAAATTTTTTAACAAAATTAATGGCAAAAAAAACAGTAAATACAGATCTTTTAATTACGGAAATAATTAAAGGAATTGAAGATGTAAAAGGAGAGAATATTTCTATCTTAGATTTAAGAGAAATAGAAAATACCGTTTGTGATTACTTTATTATTTGTGATGGAAATTCAAATACACAGGTAAGTGCTATATCCGGTTCAATTCAAAAAAGTGTTAGTAAGGCAATTAAAGATAAACCCTGGCATGTGGAAGGTGAGAGTAATGCCGAATGGATCTTATTAGATTATGTAAATGTGGTTGTACATGTTTTTCAGAAACCAATTCGTGATTTTTATAATATAGAAGGTTTATGGGGAGATGCAAAAATAACCAATATTGAAAATTCTTATCAGTAAAAAGTAATTAAATTACAAAAAATATAACCTGTGAATAAAGAAATAAAAAACAATAAAGATAATAAAGACGATAATAATTTATTGAAGCAATTTAATTTTAAATTCAATTTTTATTGGGTGTATGGAATTATATTTGTCTTGCTTATTGGTTATCAATTCCTTAATAGTTCAGATATATCCAGTAACCGATTGAGTCAAAATCAGTTTACAACAATCTTAAATGATAATGATATTGAAGAAATACTTATTGTCAATAATGATATCGCTCAATTAACCATAAAAAAAGAGTCTTTAGAGAAAGAAATTTTTAAACGAAAACAAAGTCCGTCATTTTTAAATCAGGGAGCACCGGTTTATATCTATGACTTTGGAGATCTTTCAAATTTTGAAAACAATCTGAAGGAAGCTAAAAAAGAATTCTCACTTGATTTTGATAAAGATACTACCACAAGTACCAGTTTTCTTGACTCGATTATGGTTTGGCTTCCATTTATTTTTATCATTGGTCTTTGGATCTTCTTTATGAAACGTATGTCAGGTGGAAGTGGAGGTGGACCCGGTGGTCAGATCTTTAATATTGGTAAATCAAAAGCTAAATTATTTGATCAGAACACCAAAGTAAAAACTTCGTTTAAAGATGTTGCCGGACTAGAAGGTGCAAAAGAAGAGGTTCAGGAAATTGTTGATTTCTTGAAAAGCCCAGAGAAATATACCTCTTTAGGAGGAAAAATTCCGAAAGGAGCAATATTGGTTGGACCTCCTGGAACAGGAAAAACCTTATTGGCAAAAGCGGTTGCAGGAGAGGCCGAAGTACCTTTCTTCTCTTTGTCAGGATCTGATTTTGTTGAAATGTTTGTTGGAGTAGGAGCATCTAGAGTTCGTGATCTTTTTAAACAGGCAGCAGCTAAATCACCCTCTATTATTTTTATTGATGAGATTGATGCAATTGGTAGAGCAAGGGGGAAGAATAATTTTACTGGTGGTAATGACGAAAGAGAAAATACTTTAAATCAGTTACTTACTGAAATGGATGGTTTTGGCACAAATACCAATGTAATCGTAATTGCAGCAACAAACAGAGCTGATGTATTGGATAAAGCATTAATGCGAGCTGGAAGGTTTGATCGCCAGATCTATGTGGATCTTCCGGATAAAAATGAAAGAAGAGAGATTTTTGAGGTTCATGTCAAGCCTTTGAAAATGGACAAAGATGTTGATTTTGACTTTTTATCTAAGCAAACGCCTGGATTCTCAGGAGCCGATATTGCAAATGTGTGTAATGAAGCAGCTTTAATTGCGGCACGAAAGAATAAGAAAAAAGTACATCATGTAGATTTTTTAAGTGCTGTTGATAGGATTGTTGGAGGATTAGAAAAGAAAAATAAGATAATTACAGCAAAAGAAAGAAAAACAATTGCTTTTCATGAAGCTGGTCATGCAACAGTTAGTTGGATGTTAGAACATGCTGCTCCACTGGTTAAAGTTACTATTGTACCAAGAGGGAAATCTTTGGGTGCTGCTTGGTATTTACCGGAAGAAAGACAAATTGTAGAAACAGATCAAATGCTTGATGAAATGTGTGCTACACTTGGAGGTAGGGCTTCAGAAAAGGTAATGTTTGATAAAATTTCAACAGGAGCTTTAAATGATCTTGAAAAAGTAACACGTCAGGCTAGGGCAATAGTTAGTATTTATGGTTTGAATGATAAAATAGGAAATATCACTTATTATGATTCAAGCGGACAATCTGATTATAATTTTACAAAACCATATAGTGAGAAGACGGCTCAAACTATTGATGAAGAGATCTCCAGAATTATCGAAAATCAGTATCAAAGAGCAATTGCTATTTTGAAAAAACACAAAGTAGAATTGACTGAGTTGGCTGAAGTTTTAATGGAGAAAGAAGTTATTTTTGAGGATAATTTAATAAAAATATTTGGAGAAAGACCTTTCAAAAAAGAATTGCCAATTGAAGAATTAAAAAAAATAAACGAAAAGAAGAAGGCAAAGAAAAAAACTGAGGAAAAATTAACTGAAAAAAAAGAGGCTTCTAAAGATGAAAAAACGGAAGAAGCAACTTAATAACCAACTAGTTTTTTGTAAATTTGAATAATTACATTTTTCCTTATGAATTTTTTTAGTAAATTTTTAAAAAGTAAGATCTCGTCGTTTAAACAGGAAGAAGATATTAAGGTGGATAGTGATGATTCTTCAATTGATGAAAAATTTGTAAAACAATTTATTCACAAAGGTGGTAAGTTTTTATACTGTTCAGATTTAGAGGAAGCCGAGTTAAATATGATCCAGATCTTAAAAGAGAATCATTGGAATAATGTAGTGTGTTTTGATGTGGATTTAAAAGAGTTTTTAACTAAGATTAATAGTG
>JAUVCP010000293.1 GCA_030590765.1 Flavobacteriaceae bacterium
TAGGATTTTTTCTACCGAAACTACTTCGTTTACTTTTCCAAAACTTCCATTTAAATTATGACGCATGATCATTTGTTCGTCATCCATTTTTGGATAATCAATCACTGTTTTCAACATAAAACGGTCTACCTGAGCTTCTGGTAACGGATAAGTTCCTTCCTGTTCAATTGGGTTTTGGGTTGCCAATACTAAAAACGGTTCGGGTAATTTAAAAGTTGTATCTCCAATAGTTACCTGGTGTTCCTGCATTGCTTCCAATAAAGCAGATTGCACCTTTGCCGGAGCACGGTTGATCTCATCTGCCAAATCAAAATTAGCAAAAATTGGCCCTTTGTTTATGGAGAGATCATTCTCGTTCAGTTTATAGATCATGGTTCCAATAACATCTGCAGGTAAAAGATCAGGTGTAAACTGAACCCTGCTAAAAGAGCCCTTAACCGCTTTTGAAAGTGTGTTAATTGCAAGTGTTTTTGCCAGCCCCGGTACTCCTTCTAATAAGATATGCCCGTTACCTAACAAACCTATCAACAGTCTTTCCAACATGTGCTTTTGACCTACAATAACCTTGTTCATCTCCAAGTGCAGCAAATCAACAAAAGCACTTTCTTTCTCTATTTTTTCGTTGATTGCTCTGATATCAACATTTGTATTTTGTGTATCCATTTATTTATGAAAATTGAATTAATTTAAAAATACTTCAAGGTCAACAAAACTAATGGTTTGAATGGTTTTAAGTTGTTAAAATTTGGTTAAAAAAATAACAAAAATAATTGTTGAATTTTTCAAGATAAGATCTTGTTTTAAACAAACAAAAAAACTCACCAATTGGTGAGTTTTTTTGTCCTATTATTTTAGTACTGTTCCGTCTTGTTTGGGAAATCTCTTGTTTTTACATCTGTAATATATCGTTTAAAGGCATCTCCCATATCTCTGTATAAATCTAAATATCTTCTCAAAAACCTCGGACTAAATTCATGTGTCATTCCTAACATATCATGGGTTACTAAAACCTGCCCATCAACACCATCACCTGCTCCAATGCCAATCACGGGTATTGTCAAGCTATTGGCAACTTCTTTAGCAAGCAGTGCCGGAACTTTTTCTAACACAACAGCAAAGCAACCTAACTTTTCAAGAAGTAAGGCATCACTTTTTAGTTTATTTGCTTCTTCATCACCCTTAGCCCTTACGGTATAAGATCCAAATTTATATATAGATTGAGGTGTTAATCCCAAATGACCCATTACCGGAATACCAGCAGATAAAACTCTTGAAACAGATTCTGCAATTTCTTCTCCTCCTTCCATTTTGACAGAATGCCCTCTCGATTCCTTCATTATTCGAATAGCAGAATCCAAAGCACTTCTGGAATTACCTTGGTAGGAGCCAAACGGCAAATCAACAACAACCAGGCATCTTTCAATCGCTCTGATAACAGAAGATGCATGATAAATCATTTGATCAAGAGTTATGGGCAAGGTCGTATTATGGCCTGCCATTACATTTGATGCTGAATCTCCTACTAATATGATATCAATCCCAGCTCGATCTACAATTTTTGCCATGGTATAATCATATGCCGTAAGCATGGCTATTTTTTCACCATTGGCTTTCATTTCTACAAGTACCTTTGTAGTGATCTTTCTATATTTGTTTCTAACTGCTGACATATTATATTATTTATATGTAAAAATAATCATTATTTTTTATGCGATTTTTCAACTACCTTAACCAGATTTGGGAATATGGTTGGAGCCAAATTCTTAACCGGTTCATATAATACAGATTCTTTGGCCTTTTCCTTATTCAGAAACTTTAACGAAGAGTTAATTTGATCATAGATCAAGAAAACTATACTTAATATCAAAGCATATTTTAAAACCCCAAAGACTGCACCCAGTATTTTATTAAAAAAACCCAAAAATATGGTTTCTGCAATTTTTGTCAATGCTTTTCCTAAAAAAACTAAAGCTAAAAGAATTATGATAAAAGTCCCTGCAAAAGCAACAATTTGAATCATAGACTCATCCCAGGAAACATTATCTTTTAAAATATCTGATAAAAAAAATGAAAAATGCAAGGCTCCATATACACCTAAAACCAAACCTACAAGAGATGTAATTTCAACAAACAAGCCTTTCATATAGCCTTTTACCAATCCAAAAAGCAATATTACTGCAATTACGATATCTATTGTACTCATTATTTATACTTTTTCAATTTTTATTTCCTTTCCGATGTAAACCAATAGTTTTTCATTTATCTCAAAATCCATATTCTGCAAAACTAAGGCATAATTATTAATTTGTTGCACATGTTTTTGCTCTTGTTTTCCTGTTTTATAATCCATTATTGTTACCGTATTTTCATCAAAGACCAACCGATCAGGAATTAAGGTCTGATTATCGCCTGTTAATATCTCTCTTTCATTCATTACTACCTTATCTTCAATAAAATAAGATGACAGGTCTTTATGATTCACAATTTTGTTGATTGTGTTTTTTATTTCTCCCTGATCATCTACTGATATTAAACCTTTGTTGGTAAACCTAATAATCGTTTTATCAATATCTTTTTTAGATATTATATTAGCCATCATTTCGTGTATCAAATTACCAAATGCAATAGCCTCTCCTCTTTCAGCATCCCATATCAGATCAGAGCTTGCAACAATATGAATTTGATGATCCTGCCATGGAGTACTAATAAATTCTTTTTGAACCCCTACATTGATCATATCTTTATCTTTTACTGATAGCCTTTTTTTATTTCCAAATTCATAAACCGACTTATCTTCAACCCATAAACCGTTCTCTTTTAAGAAGTCAATAAAAAAATGAGAATATAACTTCAGTTTATCTTTGGCTTTCTTTAACTCAGATATGATAAATAATTGTTCTTTTGCCCTTGTTAAAGCAACGTACAATAAATTAAAATTATCCAATTCTAATTCTTCTGTCTGATTTTTAAAAATTTCTATTCCATGATCCCCTGTGTATTCAATCTGAGAGGAAGAAGAAACCAAAACACTTTCAAAATTATTATAATCTTCTTTGTCAAGTTTGTTATACCATGCTTGCGGATTTATCTGTTTATAGATATCTAAATCATAAGGATAAATCACTACTTGAAACTCCAATCCCTTTGATTTATGAATGGTCATGATCTGTACTGCATTCTTGTTATCAGAAGCAACAATGCTTAGTTTATCTTTTTTCTGATCCCAAACCTCTAAAAAACCAGCATTGTTTTGAGATTTTCTTTGGGTATATTCCAAAACAAAATCTAAAAAGAATTGCATATAAGCATCCGATTCATTTAGCAGTTTAAAACTTCGTATAATCTCTTCAACACTTTCATAAAACGGACTTTGATCAAATTTTTCACTGCAATAAAAAATGTTATAGTTTTCAAGTGATTTAAACAGTTCTTCTTTATTTAACTTAACCAATTTACTAATAAAAATGTGTTTATCTATTTGTATTTCAATATGATGGTATAAATATTCAATAATTGAAAACTTAGCATCATTGTTTGTGTTTTCGTATAAATAATTTAACATTTGAATGATGAAATCTACTTTTGCATTGTTTTTTATAAGCAAAGTTTCCGAACTTACAATTTCAATTTGCTTATCGGTAAGATAATTTGCAATTGCAATTCCATGATCTCTTTTTCTTACTAAAATGCAAATCTCATTTCTATCAAATTGCTTGTCGAGTTCTAAAATTAATTTATATGTCTTTTCTGGAAAAACTTCATCTCTTTCTTCTACATTAGCACATTCATTTACAAAACTCAATTGTACATATCCACCTTCTCTATTATTGAACTTTTGATTATTTCCGGTTTGATATAAATTTTGATAAGCATCCTTTTGAAAGTATTTTGAA
>JAUVCP010000368.1 GCA_030590765.1 Flavobacteriaceae bacterium
AACTGAAGAACAACTGCAAAAAGAATTAACTTCAGCTTATATCGGGTTTGACCCAACAGCAGATTCTTTACACATAGGAAGTTTGGTACAAATTATATTATTGATGCATTTTCAAAAGGCTGGTCATAAACCCATTGCCCTGGTTGGAGGAGCAACAGGTATGATAGGAGATCCTTCAGGAAAATCAGCAGAAAGAAATTTATTGGACGAAGAGACCTTAACTAAAAATGTAGCGGGAGTTAAAAGAACGTTAGAAAGATTCATTGATTTTTCTTCAGACATTGAGAACGCAGCCGAAATGGTAAATAATTACGATTGGATGAAAGACCTTACCTTTCTTGATTTTGCACGAGATATAGGTAAGCATATAACAGTTAATTATATGATGGCAAAAGATTCGGTTAAAAACCGGATAAATGCAGAATCAAAAGACGGAATGAGTTTTACTGAATTTACCTATCAATTGGTTCAGGGTTATGACTTCTTACATTTATACCAACATAATAATTGCAAATTACAAATAGGAGGAAGCGACCAGTGGGGTAATATTACAACGGGTACAGAACTGATCAGAAGAAAGTTGCAGGGCAAAGCTTTTGCATTGACAAGTCCGTTAGTCTCAAAAGCAGATGGAACGAAATTTGGAAAAACTGAAGGAGGGAATGTTTGGTTGGACACAAAAAGAACTTCTCCCTATAAGTATTATCAGTATTGGTTAAATGCCAGTGATGTTGATGCAGAAAATTATATCAAGATCTTTACTTTTTTGGATAAGAAAACCATTGATAAACTAATTGCTGAACATAAAGAAGCACCGCATTTAAGAATTTTGCAGAAAAAAGTGGCAGAGGAAGTAACTACCATGACCCATGGTGTTGAGGCTTATGAAAACGCCTTAAACGCCTCCTCTATTTTGTTTGGAAGATCAACAGCAACAGATCTTCAAAAGTTGGATAAGCAAACTTTTTTAGACATTTTTGAAGGAGTTCCTCAGGCAAAAATAAGCAAAGAGGATCTGGAAGCAGGTATAGGTATAGTGGATGCTTTAAATGAAAAATCAGGTTTTTTAAAATCAAACGGAGAAGCAAGGAGGGCCTTAAAAGAGAACTCAATTTCTATAAATAAGGAAAAAATCAATGACGAGTATGTGGTAACTACAAAAGATCTAATAGCAGATCAATTTATTTTATTGCAAAGAGGAAAACGAAATTATTTTTTATTAAAGGTTGAGTAGTCTTTAATTAATGAAATGGTCATTTATAATTAAAGAAAACTAAACCACTCTACTAATTGTCAAACCATCACGAATAGGCAATAATACACTTTCAATTCTTTTATCGGTATTGAGTAGTTTATTAAAAGCTTTTAGTGCTATAGTGTCTAGATCTTTCGGGTCTGGATTTTCTGTAACCTTTCCACTCCACAAGACATTGTCAGATAAAATGACTCCTCCTTTATTCATTTTATCGATTATTGCAAAATAATAGTTGCTGTAATTGACTTTATCTGCATCTATAAAAACAAGATCGAATTTTTCATCAAGACCATCTATAATTTCCAAGGCATCTCCAACATAGGTTTTGATTTGATTCTTATAATCAGATCTGTCAAAATATTTATGTTGAAGATCAACCAATTCTTCATTGTGGTCTATCGTGTGAAGTCTTCCGTTCTTTTGTAACCCCTCAGCCAAACACAAGGCAGAATAACCCGTATATGTTCCAATTTCCAAAATATTATTGGGCTGGATCAATTTTGAGATCATAGCCAAAACTCTTCCTTGAAAATGCCCACTTATCATACGTGGTATTAAAGCCTTTTGCCAGGTTTCTTTGAATAGTTCCTGTAATAATTCAGGCTCTTTTTGACTGTGATCTTTGGCGTATTGATCTATTTTATCGGGTAAAAATTCCATAATATTTATTATAAAACAGGGGCAATTAATCTGGCAATTGAACTAATGATCTTTACATACCATTTGCGATCATTCAACTCCTGTATTTGAAGTTTATACGTGTTGCTTAAATCTTTATTAAATTGAATTTTTAATTTTTCTGCGATACCTTCGTTAATAATAAATGCATTTACTTCTGCATTCAAATTAAAACTGCGATGATCCATATTTGTACTGCCAACAGTACTCAAATAATTGTCAATTATCATGGTTTTTGCATGCATCATTCCTTTGGTGTAATAATAAATTTCAACACCGCTTTGCAGTAAGGATTTTAAATAGGTCTGACTTGCAAAATAGGCTGTTTTAATATCGGGTTTTTTAGGTATAATTATTTTTATCGTCACACCGCTTTTTGCTGTGATCTTTAAAGCATTTAAGATAGATTCGTTGGGTAAAAAATAGGGCGTTGTTATCAGAATTTCTTTTCTGGCATTTGTAATCATTCCAAAAAAGGCTTCCATGATACTTTGATTATTTGCTCCGTAATCACTACCTAAAATACTCGTAGCTATTTGCGTACTAACTTTAACAGAATTATTGAATGGAACATCATTTAGTTTCATTTTAATTCCACTAACAAAATACCAGTCACAAACAAATATATATTGTAAATCAATGACCGCCTGACCTTTTAACAAAATATGTGTATCACGCCAAAACAGATTTATTTTGTTTGGATTAATATACTTGTCACTTATATTTATTCCACCTAAAAACCCAACTTCATTATCAATAACAACTATTTTTCTATGATTTCTATAATTTGCTTTAAGAGCAAGTCTTGAAAAGAGCACCGGCATATAAGGATAGATCTCAACACCGTTACTTTTTAAATTTCTAATGGCTTTTTTACTGATCGAACTTCCAACATCATCATATATTATTTTTACGTCAACGGCTTCTTTAGATTTAGCACACAATAGATCAATTAACTCACTTCCAATTTTATCATCATTAAAGATGTAATATTCAACATAGAT
>JAUVCP010000210.1 GCA_030590765.1 Flavobacteriaceae bacterium
CATTAGCAATCATGGTAAATGGTTTTGTGGTCGTTTTAATAACCAAACCTTCCTTTTGCAAGGCGTATAAAACAGCAGGTGCATTATAATCATCCCAAGATATAAGATATGCATAATCACTCTTCACAACATTCTCTAATACGATCTTGTTATTATCTATGGTAATTTCTTTGGAATATTTAGGCACTTTGGTCAATGCGTTATATTTCATATTATAAAAATTCACGAGTGACCAAGCAGAAGCATCATAATAAACACTATCTCGATACTTTTCATAGGTTTCAAATAAAGTTTGCACCATATAATATTGTTTCTGATTTGTTGGAACAATATAGCTGCTGCCTTTTTTGAAATCTTTATTATTGATATTATAATTTTGGTCTAAGCCATAAACCTTAATCTCATGCTTTAACAAAACATCTAAAAATGATTTTACTCTGTTCTTGTCATGATCATCACCAAAAACATATCCTTTCACCTTGCTTTTAGCAGATTTATCAATAGATTTTTTAAAGAATTTGTTCTGATAATTATAGAGTATATCCTTATTTTTTATAGTTGCTTTTATAGTTGCAAAACTTGAAATATATTGGTTCCTTATCGTAAATGGAAAAGTAATTTCTCCGGTAGGTGTTTCCTGCAAATGACCTCTTGAACTGGCCTGCTCAAATAACAAAGCAAGTGATCCTTGCAAATCCATATAAGTGGAGCCATAACCCGGGTAGGTAGCATCATACTGCTCTCCGGTAAAATAAAGAGATCCTATTTTGTCAAGATCGGCAGAAAATTGCTCTGCAAACAAATTATTTAACGTTGTGTAATTCTCTTTTGGTGTTACCGGGTTTAGTGAGGCTGACATATTTTTTGGCTCAAAGAAATAGGTACTGCTCGTGCCCATTTCGTGAAAATCTGTTACTACATTTGGATACCATTCATGGTACCATTTTAATCTGGCCACACTTTCAGGCTGAACTGCCAAAAGCAGATCTCTGTTCAAATCAAACCAATAGTGGTTGGTTCTTCCACGAGGCCACCCTTCATTGTGCTCAATATCATTTTTATCAGCAATAAGTGGAGAACCTCTATAAGTATTTGCCCAGTTTGTATGACGATCTCTACCGTCAGGGTTGATGGCTGGATCCAAGAATATAACTGTTTTATCAAGATACTCTTTTACTTTTGGATTCTCAGATGCCAACAAAGTATATGCGGTTAGCATGGCCGCTTCTGTACTTGAAGGTTCATTTCCATGTACTCCATATGCCATATTGATAAAAATTGGAAGATCTGAAAAATCAGTAATATTTGTATTCATATCAACAACCTCGAAATGTTTTTTCTTGATTACTTCCAAGTTTTGTAAATTGTTCTTTGAAGTAATCGTTAACATTAATAATTTTCGATTTTCATTTGTTTTACCATATTCATATAGAGAAGCTTTATCAGACAATTCTGCAAGTTTTTCCAAATAGGCTACTACTTGATCGTAGCGTGTATGATAATCACCTATTGGGTAACCTAAAAATTCTTCCGGACTTGGAACACTTTTATCAAATGGTTGATATTCTTTAAAGTAGTAATCCTGTGCATTCACATGAAATGAATACAAGGCAATAAAAGATATTAATAAATTGAATTTCAAGTTCTTCATGATATTAATTTTGAATGAGTTTTTAAAAGTAAAAATATTTTTTAATATTTTAGGTCTTCCTTGTTACTTTTCAATCAATTAAATTTAGTTTTGCTAAAAAGTTAATTATGGATTATCAAAAAATTATTGATGATTTACATCTTACATATAAAAATGTAACCAATAAAGGGAAAAAAGCTTCCTATATACCTGAATTAAAAAAATACCAGAAGACAAATTTGGAATTAATCTTTTCACACTTAATAATCAAAGTTTTGGAGCAGGAAATTTTCAGGAAAAATTATCTATCCAGAGTATATCAAAAGTATTTGCTTTAACACTTGCTTTAAAAAAAATTGGAGAAAAATTATGGAAACGAGTTGGTGTAGAACCATCCGGAGATCCATTTAATTCATTAGTACAACTAGAATTTGAAAAAGGAATTCCTCGTAATCCTTTTATAAACTCGGGAGCGCTTGTGGTTTGTGATATTTTAATAAGCAATTTGAAAAGTCCAAAAACTGAACTCCTAAATTTCGTTAGAAAACTTACTAACTCAAAAGACATTTTTTTTAACGAAAAAGTCGTAGCCTCTGAAAAAAAATATGGTTTTGTAAATGCTGCTCATGTTAATTTGATGAAAGCATTTAAAAATATTAAAAATGATATTCATGTAGTTTTAGATCTTTACTATCATATGTGTTCCATTGAAATGACCTGTGAAGAACTATCTAAATCATTTCTTATTTTTGCCAATGATGGGGTATTACCTTATAATCAGGAGAATATAATATCACTAAGTGTATCTAAAAGAATCAATGCAACCATGCAATTATGCGGACTTTACGACGAGGCTGGTCAATTTGCGTTTAAAGTTGGTTTACCCGGAAAAAGTGGTGTTGGAGGTGGAATTGTTGCCATTCATCCAGATTTGTATTGCATTACCACTTGGAGTCCTAAATTAAATAAAAAAGGGAATTCTTATCTGGGATTTAAAGTTCTTGAAGAGTTTACCACTATTACACAATCGTCTATTTTTTAATTCTATTACCATGAAAGTTCTTCATCTTGACACCAATCATCCACATTTAATAAATGGTTTACGCAACCTAGGACTTATATGCGATGAAGATTATACATCTTCAAAAGAAGATATTGAAAGAAAAATTCATTTGTATGATGGAATTGTAATTCGTAGCAGGTTTAAGATCGATAAACAATTTCTTGATAAGGCAAGCCATTTAAAATTTATTGGTCGTGTTGGTGCCGGACTAGAAAATATTGACATACCCTATGCAAAATCTAAAAATATTTATCTGATCTCTACTCCTGAAGGTAATAGAAATGCTGTTGGTGAACATGCTTTAGGAATGATCCTGGGAATGTTCAACAAGCTAAAAAAAGCTGATAATGAGATCCGTCAAGGAAAATGGTTGCGGGAAGACAATCGTGGCATCGAACTGGAAGGAAAAACCGTTGGAATAATTGGCTATGGCAATATGGGAAAAGCCTTTGCCAAAAAATTAAAAGGATTTGATTGCGAAGTGATTTTCTATGATATCAAAGATCATATTGCTGATGAAAATGCCAAACAGGTATCTTTGGAAGAATTTTTTAAGAAAACCGATATATTGAGTTTACATACACCCCAAACGGAACTGACAGAAAAAATGGTGGATTATAAGTTTATAAACAATTTCGATAAATCATTTTATTTGATCAATACCGCCAGAGGCTCAGCAGTAGTCACCAAAGATTTGGTAGAAGCAATAAAAAAAGAAAAAATATCAGGAGCCTGTTTAGATGTAATGGAATATGAAAAAGCATCTTTTGAAAACTTTTTTATAGAACCTGAAGCATCGATCGCAGTCAAGATGCCAGAAGGTTTTCAATTTTTAATTCAATCAGACAAAGTTTTATTATCACCTCATGTTGCTGGTTGGACGATTGAATCTAAATTTAAATTAGCAGATACAATTGTTAAAAAAGTCGGAATGTTTATTCGCAGCAACCAATATAATAATTCAAAAGATCAGTAGTTGTTACAATACCAACAAGTTTCCCGTTATCAACCACAGGAAGTGAATGAAACTCTTTATGTGTAATTAACTTTGAAACTTCATAAATAGTATTCTCTGGAGAAATTGTGACAGGTTTCTTTATCATCATGTCATTAATAGTCAACATATTATACACCGGCGTATCTTCTGTTCCTTCCTTACTATATGCATCTATAAAACTAATTCTTTTTAGATCGGATAAGCTTATCAAGCCAACCAATTTTTCATCATCAATCACCGGAATATGACGAATATGATTTACTTTCAGTCTTTTTTCTGCTGAATATAATGTGTCCGAAAAACACAATGTTATCAATTCAGTTGTCATTATACTTGAAATAGGCTCGTTTTTATTCATGACTATTTGGTTTTAAATTCACTTGTATAAAGTACGAAAAAAATGACCAAATAAAAAATGATTTTCATCAGTAAAAACAACAAAAGCACCAAAACTTTGATTTAAGATTTTGGCGCTTTTGAAATATTGAACAAATATTTTATTCAATTACTTTTTCTACTCTTTTAACACTGTCTCCTTTTGACAGGGTCAATCGTACAATACAATCACTTTTTGCTTCAAGATCATGAGGTATAGAAGCATCCAAAGCTAAAATATCTCCACGTGTTAGATGATGAATCTCCCCTTCTACCCCAAAATCAAGATCACCTTCAAACATTTCTACCACAATAGGAAAAGGAGTTTGATGCTTTTTCATCAATTGCCCCTTTTTCATCGCAATGCGAATTTCTTTAGTACTATCTGTTTCAAATAATACACTTATTGCAGGTTTATCGTCTTTGTATTCTAAATTTTTTACTAATGATGATGCTTTCATTTCTAATGGTTATAAATTTTTGGAAAAGTATAAAAAATAAAAGACAAAAAAGTATTTTTCAATCTTTATTTAATGAATTATGTTCTTCTTCAGTCATTACTCTTGACTGGATAATAAATCTTACTCCCAAAGGAATTTCTAAAGAAAAGCTGGAACCTCTTCCTTCTGTAATATCCACTGTTAAATGAGTATGTTTCCAGTATTCAAATTGATCCTCATTCATATAATAATTAACCCCAACCAACTGACCCAGCAATATATCACTATCATCCAAATACATATTTTCCTTTTCAAAGATCATCGGTGCCGATCCATCACAACAACCACCACTTTGATGAAATATCAATTCACCATGTTCTTTTTTTAATTGCTCCACAACTTTTGCTGCTGCATTTGTAATTGCTACTCTTTCAAAATTCATGTTTTACAAGTAAAAAAAAGGCTGACAAATTTACAATATCAGCCTTTTGCTATTTGATTTATCTACTAAAAGAAACCTAATTTATTCTTATCATAAGAAATCAGCATATTTTTATTTTGACGATAATGATTCATCATCATTAAATGATTTTCTCTTCCAAATCCTGATTTCTTATATCCTCCA
>JAUVCP010000207.1 GCA_030590765.1 Flavobacteriaceae bacterium
GAGATTATATCACAACCATGGATAGTCCTGCGCAAGGAGCAAAGGATCTTGCTACAGATAAAACGACTTTTAAAAATAATGAATTGGAGATCGTCATAAGTAAACTTATGATCGTTTATAAAGGATCTCTTAAAAATGATACGATTAATGGTACTTTCACTCAAGGAGGTATGCCAATTCCATTGAATTTAGTTAAAGGGAAGTTTAAATTTAAATCAATATCACAGGAACCTTCAAAGCCATATCCATATTTGTCAGAAGAAATTAATTTTAAAAACTCTAAGGCTGGGAATATCAAATTTTCAGGTACATTAACTCTTCCAAAAGGAATAAAAAATCCACCGGTTGCTATTTTGATCTCCGGCTCAGGTCCACAAGACAGGAATGAAGAATTATTAGGCCATAAACCTTTTTTGATTCTCTCAGATCATCTTACAAAAAAAGGTATCACTGTTTTAAGATATGATGATAGGGGAGTTGCGGGTTCAGAAGGTGACTTTAGCAAAGCTACAACTTATGATTTTGCATCTGATGTGGAGGCTGCTGTAGCCTATTTAAAAACAAGAGAAGATGTAGTTGATATAAAAAAAATTGGATTGATTGGTCATAGTGAAGGAGGAATGATTGCACCATTGGTTGCATCAAAAAATAAGGAAATTGCGTTTTGTGTTTTACTAGCCGGACCTGGAATCAACGGAAAAGAAATTTTACTAACACAAACCAGAAAAGCCTATGAATTGGCAGCAATACCTGAAAGTGAAATAAATTTGAATGAAAAATATATGGATCGAATTTATGATATATGTAAAAATTACCAGGGAGAAGAGTCTGATAAACAAATAAGTGAACTATTCCATAAAATTAAAGATGAATCTTCTGGAGTTCTGAAAACACAGTTGACAAATGAAACCATTGAAAATACAACAAAACAACTATCAACTCCATGGATGATCACATTTATAAATTTTGATCCTGATTTATATCTCAGTAAAACAACATGTCCTGTACTTGCCATTAATGGTGAAAAAGATTCTCAGGTTCTATCAAAAATTAATCTTAATGGAATTGAAAAAAGCTTAATTAAGTCAGAAAACAAAGATGTTACTACAATGGAGTTAAAAGACCTAAACCATTTGTTTCAAACATCAACAACGGGTAGTTTTAGTGAGTATGCAACTATTGAAGAGACTTTTTCACCTGTGGCTTTAAATATTATTTCAGACTGGATCAATAAGCGATTTTGATAATTGACCTCCTAGTTTTTATTTACCTTGGAGAATCGAAAAAACTTATTTCAAGTAATAATTCAATCCTTCAATTAATAAAACTTTATCTACCTGAACATCAATTTTACAATTTTCTATTTGATTAAGTAAAACAAAATTAACATTACCATTTACATTTTTCTTATCAAATTGCATCAGGTCAATAATTGGACTGAAATCAGATTCCAAAATATTGTATTTACCATAAAATTTATGAACAAAACTCTTTAATTCATTGGTGTATTTCATTGGGAAATCAAATAATTTTGATGAGAAATACAATTCAATGATCATACCTGCAGCAACAGCTTCCCCATGGGTTAAGGCAACTTTATCTTCATTTTCTAAAAAATAAGATTCAATAGCATGCCCAATAGTATGCCCAAAATTCAATGACTTTCTTAAATTTTCTTCTTTCGGATCCTTTAAAACAACATTGTTTTTTATTTCAACTGATCGATAAATGAGATCATCAATAAGCTTATAATTAATGTCTTTCAGTTGTTTTATTTTATTCCATATATTTTTGTCAAAAGTAAATCCATATTTAATGATCTCAGCCAGACCTGACCGAATTTCCCTTTGAGAAACAGTTTTTAAATATTTGGTATCAATGATAACCATTTCAGGGTTACTAAATAATCCAATCTGGTTTTTTAATGCTCCCATATCTACTCCGGTTTTACCGCCAATGGATGCATCAACCATACTCAAAAGTGTAGTAGGAATATTGATAAATTTGATACCTCTTTTAAAGGTAGAAGCAACAAAACCACCCATATCTGTAATAACACCTCCACCAAGGTTAATTAAAATGCTTTTTCTGTCAGCACCCAATTCTGATAAGGTAGACCATATATCAAGGCAAGTATCTAAGTTTTTATAAATTTCACCAGCTGGTATTTCAATAACCACAAAGGATGAAGCATTTGAAACTTCATTGAGAAATAGTGGTAAACAGTCTTTTTTTGTATTTGTATCAACAAGAATAAATACTTTTGAATGAAAATTTGTATCTAAGTACTTTTCAATGGCGAGGTAGCCATTTTTCTGAAAATGCACATAATAATTTGTTGATAAAATAGACTCCATATCCTAAATTTTTGTGATGCAAATAACGGTCAATTTTTTCAAATAAATAAATTAGACTAAGTATCTTTGCGATAAATTAATCATATTATAAAAATAATACATAATGAGTAAAATATTTAATAATACAGAAGTTGCTTTTGCCCTGAAATCTGACTCTGAATTAGAAAGAGCCTATTTTTTATTTCGTATGATAAAAAGTGAACCATTGGTAAAAATTGGTACAGCCGTTACAAAATTTGCATTGAATGCATCACTTCCGGTTGAAAGATTGATTAGGGCTACGGTATTTGATCATTTTTGTGGCGGTGTAACCGAAGAGGATTGTATGCCTATTATTGACAAAATGTTTACTAAAAATGTTCATTCAGTTTTGGATTATTCTGTAGAAGGAAAAGAAGAAGAGACCCAATTTGAGTATGCAAAAGAAAAAACTTTAAAAATAATAAGTTTTGTTAATGAAAAAGATGCAATTCCATTTGCTGTTTTTAAGCCAACAGGATTTGGAAGATTTGAGTTGTATCAAAAAATAACAGAGAATAAAGAACTTACTCCTGCAGAAAAGGAAGAATGGGAAAGAGTGGTTGCAAGGTATGATGCTGTTGCAAAAGCCTCATTTGACAATAATGTTCCTCTACTAGTAGATGCAGAAGAAACATGGATGCAAAAAGCTGCTGATGACCTGGTAGAACAAATGATGGAAAAATACAATAAAGAAAAAGTGATTGTATTTGGTACTTTACAATTATATCGTCATGATAGAATGGATTATTTAAAGAGATTACACTCCAGGGCAAACCTAAAAGGTTTTAAAATTGGTATGAAACTTGTGAGAGGTGCATATATGGAGAAGGAGAGAGAAAGGGCAGTAGAAAAGAATTATCAGGATCCGATTTGTGAGAATAAGGTAACTACCGATAAAAATTACAATGCGGTTATGCAATATATGTTTGATAATTTAGAAGATATGGCTATTTTTAACGGTACCCATAATGAAGACAGTTCTAAATTATTAATGGATATGATAGACAAATCAGATTATGCAAAAACGGATGCTCGTTTGTGGTTTGGTCAATTGTATGGCATGAGTGATAATATCAGCTATAATATTGCAAATGAGGGATATAATGTAGCAAAATATTTACCTTTTGGACCTGTAAAAGATGTAATGCCTTATTTGATCAGAAGAGCTGAGGAAAACACATCTGTAGCCGGTCAAACGAACAGAGAGCTGGAATTAATTCGGGCTGAGAGAAAACGTAGAAAGATTTAATGTCAACAAGAAATATTTCTTTAAATAAATTTATTACCATCCTGGTATTTCTCTTGATGGATGTTTATGTTTATTTTGCATTGAGAAAAAGTATAAACAAAAGTAAACATCAAAATATTTATAAATATTTATACTTTTTTTCTGTGTTTTTATCTTATGTAGGGTTGTATTTTTTATATACCAATTTTACCGAAAAACCACTGGAAGCATCAGTTATTCCAAATTTATTTATAGGGTTTTTCTTCTCTTTTTTTGTATTCAAATTACTTTTTATTGTATTTATTTTATTTGAAGATATCATACGATTTATAGAGTTTTTATTTTCTGCCTTACGGCACTTCTTTTCAAAAAAACCGAAAAGAATTAGTACTCCCGGAAGGAGAAAATTCATACGACAATCGGGTTTGATTATTGCCGGAATCCCATTTACTTCTATGATCTATGGTGTTGTAAAAGGTCGTTATGATTTTAAAGTACACAATATCAAACTAGTTTTTAAAAATCTACCCAAATCTTTTAACGGAATTAGAATCGTTCAAATTTCTGATATTCATATCGGTAGTTTTGACAGTCTGGAAGCGATCAATAAAGGTATTGATTTGATAAATGAGCAAAATGCTGATATAATTCTCTTCACCGGAGATATGGTAAATAATGATTCTCGAGAATTAATTCCATTTATTGAAGACTTTAAACGTTTAAAAGCAAAACATGGCGTATACGCTGTATTAGGTAATCATGATTATGGAGATTATAAAAAATGGAATTCAAAGGAAGAGAAAAAAGAAAATATGAATCTTCTTTTTGATTATCTAAAACAAATGAATTTTCACTTGTTGAATAATGAGAATGTAACCATCTCAAAAAATGGAGAAAGTATTGGTATTTTAGGTGTGGAAAACTGGGGGAATCCGCCATTTCCACAACGGGGTGATCTGGATAAAGCGTTAAAAGGTGTGGAAAACATTCCTTTTAAAATTTTGATGTCACATGATCCAACACACTTCACAAAAAGGGTAGTTCCACATAAAACTCATTTTGATCTTACCTTGGCAGGTCATACTCATGGTATGCAATTTGGTATTGAAATACCTGGTTTTAAATGGAGTCCGATAGAGTATATTTATCCTCAATGGGCAGGATTATATGAAGAATCAAAACAGTATTTATATGTAAACAGAGGTTTTGGCTTTTTAGGTTTTCCTGGCAGAGCTGGAATCCGACCTGAAATTACAGTTATTGAGGTAAATCATATTGCGTAATTATTGATAAATATGTTTCAAAATATTTTTAATAGAAAAGAAGATAATAATTCAGGGATTAGTAGGATATTATTAACTGACAAAGACCAGTTAGATGAATTACTTATAGCTTCCCAATTTAAGCCTGTTTTACTTTTTAAGCATAGCACTAGCTGTGGTGTAAGTGCGATGGTTATAAAACATTTTGAAAACAAACTCGAAAATAATAAAGATAAGTATCATTACTATTTTCTAGATCTGATACGATACAGAAATATCTCCAA
>JAUVCP010000092.1 GCA_030590765.1 Flavobacteriaceae bacterium
GAAACAAACCCTTGAAAATTATAAAAAAGGCTACCCAACCAAAGATCATATGGGTATTCTAACTTTTAATTTACTGGAGTTTGATCAATTGGCGAAAGATGTTTTTTTAGTAATTGGAGAATTTCATTTAAAAAGAACCGTTGGTGATGCCAACGGAATGTTTTCCATTATTTTAAAACAAATAGATGGAAATTGGAAAATAATTGCCGATCACTCTTCATAAAAAAATGTGAAAAGAAAATCTAAAAAAATAGTTTTAAAACAACCTGAAAAATTCAAGTCCCAATTATTAAACTGGGCACAGCAATTTGATGTTTTTATTTGGTTGGACAGCAATAACTATCATCAAAAATATAGCTCCTACGATGTGGTTTTGGCTGTTGAGGCACATCAAAATATTAAATGTGACTGCTCAAAGTCATTTGAAAAATTAAAAGCTTTTCAAAAAAATACTAACGATTATATCTTTGGTTATTTAGGCTACGACCTGAAAAATGATCTGGAAAATTTTTCTTCTAATAATTTTGATGGAATTGGTTTTTCAGACCTTTATTTTTTTCAACCTAAAAAATTATTTTTTATAAAGGATGATATTGTTGAAACACTTTATTTAACAGCGTACGAAGACAAAACAGAGTGTGACATAAAAGAAATCCTATCCATAAAAAATTACGCTCCAAATAGGATGAAACAGAATTCATTTCACATTGAACAACGAATCTCCAAAGAAAAATATACCCAAAAATTACACACTATAATGGAGCATATTCATAGAGGTGATATTTATGAAGTCAATTTTTGTCAGGAATTTTATGCTGAAAATTCAAAAATAAATCCTTTGGAAGTTTACCAAAAACTTAATAAAATCTCAAGCCCTCCATTTGCTACTTTTCTTAAAATAAATGATAAATTATTATTGTCGGCTTCACCTGAAAGATTTGTAAAAAAAGAAGAGAATAAAATCATTTCACAACCCATAAAAGGAACTGCAAGAAGATTGCCAGGTAGAAATGAGGATGCTTATACTGCCAAAAAGTTATATCATGACCCTAAAGAACGTGCAGAAAATATTATGATCGTTGATCTGGTAAGAAATGATCTTTCCAAAACTGCCACAAAAGGCAGTGTAAAAGTTGAAGAATTATGCAAGGTTTATTCTTTTAAACAGGTTCATCAATTGATCTCAACAGTGGTTTCTGAAACCAAAACAGATCAAAATCCGGTAGACATTGTAAAAAGTTTATTCCCTATGGGAAGCATGACCGGAGCGCCTAAGATCTCAGCAATGGAAATTATTGAACAGCAGGAAGAAACAAAAAGAGGGTTATACTCTGGCGCTGTTGGATATTTTACACCAGATAATGATTTTGATTTTAATGTTGTGATTCGCAGTATTTTACATAATAGCACCAAGTTATATACCTCTTTTATTGTTGGTGGTGCAATTACATCTCAATCAGAAATTAAAAATGAATATGAAGAATGTATGCTAAAAGCTAAAGCAATGAAAAAAGCTTTAAAGAATTAATTCTCTGACAATTACTGTTTTACTTTTTTTTACTGTGCTTTTTCTAAGTAATAACAATGGCAATGATATACCAAGAGTTATAGATATCAAAATAAAAAACATCGTAAAACCATTAGAAAATATGGCATCTATCAGTTCAAGTCTTTTTGGCTGATCTGCCTCCATAAAAGTAAAATTCATCGTAGCCAAAACAGTTTTATATGCAAAATAACCGGGAATCATTGGTATCACAGCAGGAATTGAAAAAACCACTGGAGGCTGGTGTATCTTATGCGCCAGTGGTGTACTGAAAATACCCACAAATAGTGCCGCAATAAAACTTGCAATAATAATGTTTACTCCTAATTGTAATAAGACTGATTTTATCAAACCTACTCCAAACCCTAAAATAAAGACTGTTAAAATCGCTTTTCGGGGAATATTGAACAAAATTCCAAAACCTATCCCTGCAATACCGGTCCAAAGTGACAATTCAACTATTTTCAAAAAATCAATCATTTAGTGTAATTGAAATATTAATATAGCTCCAAACAATCCCATAGCTATAGCTAAAACGGTCATCAATCCAATAGCAAATCTAACTGTTCCATTTAGAACATAATTATCTAAAAAATCCGTAAAAGAATTGATCATTGGCACTCCTGGAACTAAAAATAAAATAGATGTAGCCAATGCAATATCCGGACTTTTACCAAACTCAAATAAAACACCAAAAGCTGCAAATACCGATGCTATAAATGATGCCAAAACCACTCTAAAATAAATATTAAAGTTCTTTTTATGTGCTTCCTGAAGTACTAAAAGGCCAATAAATGTACTTACCATCGCAACAGCCATATTGATATAGTCACCTCCAAAAATATTACAAAATCCCGCACCTGCTATACTTACAGCAAACAACACCAATAATCTTGGATACTTTTTCTTTGCTTTTATTTTATCTATTTCTCTTTCAATTTGAACAAAAGACCAATTTCTGTCAATGGCATACCAGCTTGCTCTGCTGATTGCAGAAATTATCGAAAAATTTATAGCATAGGGTGGAATACTTTGTACTTTAGTAAAACTAATATCAGATTTATTTTCAGTCAAGGTCATCACAATATTTTTATGACTTATCATGCGGTGAGCCCTGCAATCTAAAACTGAAGCAAAACGATCAATACTAACATTGGCACGATTTGTATTTGCGCCTGACACCATAAGCAAGGATGATATATCTAAAAGTAAATTGGCTGTTCTTTCTAATTTTTCCTGAGGATCCATCCTTTTCTAAATCAATTTTGAATTACAAAGCTAAGGTAGAAAACTTTATCAAAGGATATTTTTCAAAACATAAACCTACTTGAAACAAATAATATTTTGATAACATTTACAAAGTAATTTATTTTTTTCTTGCTAAAATTCGCAGCCGCATATAATCAGCAAACCATTTTCCATCAATAAAACACTTGTCTTTTACTTCTTCCTGTACTTTATCTAAAATACGCTCTTTTTCCTCAAAACCAAGACCTTCAAAGATAGTGGAACCAAACATTAAAAGCCATTCCTTTATACCATTTTTCTCATCAGATAATTCTGTTGGCCTTTCATATAATTGAGCTAATTCCACTTCAAAACCATTTCGTTCCAGCAAAGTTGTATATTCACTAATACTTGGAAAAAACCAATTTTTGATTTTTGCCTTTTCAGTATATCCATTTTCTACCAATATTTTATCAACAGCATCAGTAATTATTTTTACATTGCCTTTACCTCCAAATTCCAAAATCAATCGTCCTCGTCGTTTTAGATTATTATTCATGCAAATAACTGCCTTTTCCCCCTCCAAAACCCAATGTAATACTGCATTTGAAAAGATTGCATCAAAAGGTTTTTCAAATTGAAAATTATCGGCCTGCATTACATAAAAATCAATTTCTTTGTAGTTCTCTTTAGCCGTATTTATCATGTTTTCAGATGCATCTATACCAATCACTGAGGCTCCCGACTTATTTATCTCATTGGTTAATTGACCTGTACCACATCCAAGATCTAAAATTAATTCATCCCTCTTTGGTTGTAATAGTTTTATCAGGGCTTCACCATACTTATAAACATAACCATGTTTTTCATTATACAACTTTATATCCCATACATTCTTATCAACTACCATTTCAAAATCTATATAAATTTGCTTTTTCCATTTTAGATTGAATCTCTTTCAATGCCAAATTTCCAACACTTCCCAAATGAGTATGGTCTACATTTTTATTGGGCTTAAAATCACCTTTTTCAATAGTTCCACCAACAATTTTATAGGCATCTCTAAAAGGTGTTCCATTTTGAACCAATTCATTAACTTCTTCTACACTAAATAAATAATCATATTTCTTATCATCTAATATCCCATCATTTACCTGAATATTCTGTAATGAATAAATAAACATTTCCAAACATGATTTTAAGGTTTGAATTGCCGGTAATAATCCTTCTTTTAACAACTGCAAATCTCTGTGGTATCCGCTTGGTAAATTATTAGAGATCATGGTAAGTTCAAAAGGCAAGGCCTGAATTTTATTACATTTTCCACGAATCAGTTCAAAAACATCCGGATTCTTTTTATGAGGCATGATACTCGAACCCGTTGTTAACTCATCCGGAAAAGAAACAAAACCAAAATTCTGACTCATATACAAACAAATATCATAGGCAAATTTTGATAAGGTACCAGCAACAGAACTCATGGCAAAGGCCATAGATTTTTCAGTCTTACCACGACTCATTTGCGCAGCTACCGAATTATATTTTAAAGTTTCAAAACCCATAGAATTCGTTGTGTCTTGCCTATCAATAGGAAAAGAATTTCCATAACCAGCAGCAGAGCCTAAAGGGTTTTGATCTACCACTTTAAAGGCAGCATTAAGAAAATAAACATCATCAATCAAACTCTCCGCATAAGCCGAAAACCACATACCAAAAGAGGAAGGCATCGCAATTTGTAGGTGGGTATAACCTGGTAAGAGTACTTTTTTATATTTCTCTGACAAGTCAATCAAAAGATCAAACAACTCTTTAGTTTGCTTCTTAATTTCGATCAGTTCATCTTTTAAATACAAATGCACATCTACCAAAACCTGATCATTTCGTGAACGGGCTGTATGGATTTTTTTACCTGTATCCCCTAATTTTTTTGTAAGTAAATATTCCACTTTGGAATGTACATCTTCAAAGGAATCTTCTATGGTGAATTCTCCTTTTTTAATGCTTTTTAAAATATTATTCAGTTCATTTTCAACGGAATTAATTTCTTCTTTGCTTAACAAACCAATCTTGTGTAACATTTTTGCATGTGCCAATGAACCAATCACATCGTATTTTGCTAAAACCAGATCTAATTCTCTGTCATTTCCCACAGTGAAAATATCAATTTTTTTATCGGTGCTATATCCTTTATCCCAGAGTTTCATTTTTTATATATTTAATTGGTTAACAGTTAACTTGTTTAAGTTTCCTGTTTTCACGGGAATGACAAGTCTTTTTTTTTTAAATTATCTCATTAATCATTTTAATGTACAATTCAATTCCTTCTTCTACCTCATTTACATAAATAAATTCATCAGCCGTATGTGATCTAAGTGATTCTCCCGGACCTAATTTTAGCGAGGAACAAGTTATAGCAGTTTGATCAGACATTGTAGGGGAACCATATATTTTTCTTCCTAATTTTTGACCTGCTAATACAATTGGATGATCTAAGGGAATAGAAGATGAATTGTGTCGTAAAGATCTTTCTTTCACTTCCACACTTACATTTTCTTTGATAATCTCCAACACTTTTTTATTAGAATATTGATCGGTTGTTCGTACATCTACAACAAAATGACATTCTGCAGGAACCACATTATGTTGTTTCCCCGCATCTATCTGTGTTACCGTCATTTTAATCTCACCTAAAGTTTTAGAAACCTTTTCAAATCTAAAATCTTTAAACCATCTTATGGCTTCCATTGCTTTATAAAGCGCATTATCACCAGTTCCATGAGCAGCATGACCTGATTCTCCATGGGCATAACAATCTAAAACCAACAATCCTTTTTCGGCTATGGCCAGATCCATTGAAGTAGGTTCTCCAACAATGGCAAAATCTATCTCAGGCAAAAATGATAAAACACTACGAATACCTTTCGGACCTGAATTTTCTTCCTCGGCAGATGCAAGAATTACTAAATTGTATTTCAGACCTTTAAATTCATAAAAATAAGTAAAAGCCACAATTAATGAAACCAGACTGCCCCCAGCATCATTACTTCCTAATCCATATAATTTACCGTCAATTATTTCCGCCTTAAAAGGATCTTTGGTATAAGCTTTATTTGGTTTTACAGTGTCATGATGTGAATTTAATAAAATGGTTGGTTTACTTTTATCAAAATATTTATTCTTTGCCCAAATATTATTGAATTCCCGTTGAAACGAAATTGTATTTTGTTTAAACCATGCTTCAATCAACAATGCAGTATGTTCTTCTTCACCAGAAAAAGATGGAGTTATGATTAAATTCTCAAGTAATTCAATCGCTTCTTTTGTCAACTTTATAATCATAAGGTTAAAGTTGTATGTTTTAAATTATTATCAATAATCACTTCCGGTTTCCCGATAATTACTTTTGCTACACCACTTTGTAAAGCATCAAAACAATTATCTATTTTAGGAAGCATTCCTTCTGCAATTATATTTTCTTTCTTTAAAAAACTTAAAGATATAAAATCAATTTTTTCAATCAAAGTCTCCTCATTATTTACATCGGCCAGAACGCCAAGTTTTTCAAAGCAATAGATCAGTTCTACCACAAAATAATTACTCATTCCTTTAGCCAGTTCAGCAGCAATGGTATCAGCATTTGTATTTAGAAGTTGTCCGTTTTTATCATGTGTTATAGCACAAAAAATAGGCGTTAACTCATTATCAACTAATACTTTAATTATATCAGAATTCACGGCATCCACATCACCTGCAAAACCGTAATCTACATCTTTTATAATACGTTTATGTGCTAAAATTGTATTGGCATCAACACCCGACAGTCCGATAGCATTACAGTTATTTTTTTGTAATTCCGCTGTAATATTTTTATTTAACAATCCGGCATAGACCATGATAACAATTTCCAGTGTAGATTCATCCGTTACCCGCCTTCCATTTACCATTTTAGGTTTTAAACCCAATTCTGATATCATTTCACTTGCTCGTTTTCCCCCACCATGAACCAATATTTTTGCTTCTTTAATTTTAGAAAAATCCGCTAAAAAGGATGATAATGCATCTTTGTCATTGATAACATTTCCTCCTATTTTTATTATTTTTAGTTTTTGTTTCATTCCTAATTCTATAATATCTATATGGTTTTACACACCCCTAACCCCTCTCAAGAGGGGAGTTATCAGCCAATATTCTTTTCAGCACCAATTGTGCAGCATATGTTCTATTATTCGCCTGCTCAATTACAATTGAATTCTCGCTATCCAAAACCTCATCGGCAACTACCACATTTCTTCTTACCGGAAGACAGTGCATAAATTTAGCATTATTTGTCTTTTCCATTTTATCTGCAGTGATCATCCAGTTTTTATCTTGTGATCTTACTTTTCCGTAGTCGTTAAATGAACTCCAGTTCTTTGTATAAATAAAATCAGCATTCTCAAAAGCTTTCTCCTGATCGTATTCAACTTTTGAACCTTTTACTATTTCCGGATTTAATTCATAGCCTTTCGGATGTGTAATTACAAATTCAGAATCCTGTTTATGCATCATTTCAATAAATGAATTTGCCACCGCATGGGGTAAAGCTTTTGGATGTGGTGCCCAACTTAACACAACCTTTGGTTTATGGTTTACTTTAAATTCTTCCATAGTAATTGCATCTGCCAGAGCCTGCAACGGATGACCAACCGAACTTTCCATATTCACTACCGGTACTGTTGCATATTTTGCAAATGCAGTTAACACTTCTTCAGCAAGATCTTTCTCTTTATCGGTTAATGAGGCAAAAGCTCT
>JAUVCP010000288.1 GCA_030590765.1 Flavobacteriaceae bacterium
TATTTTCACCAAAATTTCTTTGTCCGGCATTATAAGCTTCTTGAATATCAGCGACAGGCTTTGTTTTTGAAACAGCTACTAATGTTATATTCTCTGGTAGTTGTTTCTTGAAATTTATAAGATTTTGTTTTATAAGCATAAAAATATTTTTAAAAGCCTAACAGTTTTTAATATCTGTTAAGCTTTGCAAATTTAATGGTATTTAGATTTTATGGATTACTAGACCTGAACGTAATTTTGGTTCAAACCAGGTTACTTTTGGTGGCATAATATTACCTGTATCGGCGATATGCATTAACTGGTGCATGCTAACAGGGAATAGGGCAAAAGCAATTGCCATTTCGCCTGAATCAACTCTTTTACTCAATTTGCCTAAACCTCGAATTCCTCCAACAAATTCAATTCGTGTATCTGTTCGCAAATCTTTAATGTTTAGAATTGGTTCCAGAATGTATTTTGATAAAACGGTCACATCCAGACTATCAAGAGGGCTATTGTCATCAAATGTGTTTGATTTAGCTGATAAACAGAACCATTTACCATCTAAGTACATTGATATATTATGTAATTTTGAAGGCTTTATGATAGAAGTACTTTCAGAAATAACATCAAAATTTTCCTTGATCATTTGCAATACTTCGATAGGTATTAATCCATTAAGGTCTTCTACCACTCTGTTATAATCAATAATTTGTAACTGATTATCAGGAAAATGAACAGCCATAAAATAATTATAAGCTTCACGACCCGTATGATTTGGGTTGGCATCACTACGTTCCTTACCTATACCTGCAGCAGCTGCAGTTCGGTGATGCCCGTCAGCAACATAAGTGCGAGGAACTTTTGTTAGGAACAGTCTTTCAATTTCTTCATTGATCTTTTGGTCTTCAATCACCCAAAAATGATGACCAAAACCATCTTCCGAAGTAAAATCATAATCTGCTTCATTATTGGTTACAATTTCTTTAACAATAGTATCTATCTCAGAAACTGCACGATAGGTAAAGAAAACAGGTTCAATATTTGCATTTAATTTACGCATTAAAATTTTACGATCTTCTTCTTTATCTGGTCGGGTTAGTTCGTGTTTTAAAATGATTCCGTTTTCATAATCTTTGTAAGATGCCGCACCAACTATACCGTATTGGGTTTTCCCATTCATGGTTTGGGCGTAGATATAATATTTATCCTTAGGATCTTGAATTAAGATACCTTTTTCCTGAAATTTTTTAAAATTATCTTCTGCTTTTTTATATACTTTTTCGTCATGCGGATCTGTTTTTGCATCAAACTCAATTTCAGCACGAGTAATATGTAATAATGATTCTGGTTTATTTGAAGCCATTTCTAAAGCTTCGGTAGTATTCATCACATCATATGGTAAACAACTTACGTTTTCAATGATTTGTTTTGGAGGTCTAAGACCTTTAAATGGTTTTATTATTGCCATAACTAATTAATATTTCAAAATCACAAAATATCTAAGCTATAATGGCTATGATAAAATGTGATTTTTGTATTTAAAATTGATTTTATTTTTCGATTAATATTTCTATGATCTGAGATGCTAATTCTGTCCCAATTCTTCCCTGAGCCTCACCGGTTGCTCCACCAATATGAGGAGTTAAAGAAATATTAGGATTCATTAACAACTGAATTTCAGGAGTTGGTTCTTTTTCAAAAACATCTAAAGCTGCATTTGAAATTTTTCCATCTTTTATTGCTTCAACCAAGGCAACTTCGTCTATTACACCACCACGAGCTGCGTTGATAATTCCAGCACCATTTTTCATCATGTCAAATTCTTTGGTAGAAATAACATACTCTTTTTGAGCAGGCATATGGAGAGAAATAAAATCGGCTTGTTTTAAAACTTCTTCTTTTGAGATCGTATCAATCTTGAAATTAACAGTTTGTCCGTCAAAAAATTCCAGTTCAATATTAGCGCTATCAATAAACGGATCAAAAGCAACAACTTTCATTCCTACTCCTAAGCCAACTTTTGCAGTTGACTGACCTATACGGCCAAAACCTAAAATTCCAAGTGTTTTACCTTTTAGTTCAACTCCTTTGGCATAAGATTTTTTTAAGGTTTTAAATTTTATATCACCTTCTAAAGGCATATTTTGGTTAGAATCATGTAAGAAACGAACCATTCCAAAAAGGTGTGCAAAAACCAATTCGGCTACAGAGTGTGAAGAAGCAGCAGGAGTATTGATCACTTTTAATCCGTTTTCTCTTGCATATTCCACATCAATATTATCCATTCCAACACCACCACGTCCAATAATTTTTAAAGAAGGACATGCATCAATAATGTCTTTTCTAACCTTTGTAGCGCTTCTAACCAAAATAACATCAATTTCATTTTCATTGATATAATCGATTAATTTATCTTGATCAATTGTTTTTAAAATTACTTCAAAACCTGCATTTTCAAGTGTATCTGCACCTGATTTTGCAATTCCATCGTTTGCTAAAACTTTCATTAATATTTATTTTTAGGTTCTTAAAATACTAAATGCACATCGTGCAACAGCAATAATTTTTTCTTTTGAATGATAAAGTTTGACATCAACTTTAATTATTCTTTTACCATCTTTTATGATTTCCGCATCAGCGAAAAGATCTTTAGGTTCTGAACCGTGTAAATAATCAACACGAATATCAATGGTATTTACCTTGTCATTAAAATTTTGCATGGATGTCAATGCAACGATGCCACCGGCAGAATCGGCAATACTTGCCTGTATACCGCCATGCCATCTTTTTTGTAAATAGTCTCCTATAAATTCTTCTTTAAACGGGATATGAATTTTAGCAAATCCTTCTCTAAGTTCTAATATTTTCAATCCTAGATACTTGTTTGCCGGCATTTGATTTTCAAATGCTTGCTTTAATAAATTGAATTTCAATTCATTATCCATTGAATTTAAAGCTTATGCATGATATCTACCAATACTTGTATGCTTTCAATTGGCATGGCATTGTAAATACTTGCCCGGTATCCACCCACGGAACGATGCCCGTTAATTCCACTAATACCAGCATCTTTCCACATTTGATCAAATCTTTCTTTTTTACTTTCATCTTTTAATAAGAAAGTAACGTTCATATTTGATCTGTCTTCTTTTACAGCTGCTCCTTCAAATAATGGATTATTGTCAATTTCATTATAAAGCAATTCCGCTTTAGCGATATTTTTCTTCTCAATTGCATCAATTCCTCCCATATCTTTTAGCCATTGTAACGTAAGCATAGATACATAAACAGGGAAAACAGGAGGTGTGTTAAACATACTTCCCTTTGAAATATGAATCTGATAATCAAGCATAGAAGGGATTTTTCTTCCGGTTTTGCCTAAAATCTCGTCTTTTAAAACAACTAGAGTAGTTCCGGCTGGACCCATATTTTTTTGGGCACCAGCATAGATGAGGTCAAATTGTGTAAAATCTAATTTTCTTGAAAAAATATCAGAACTCATATCGCAAACCAATAAGGCATCCGTTTTAGGAAATTCTTTTATTTGTGTACCATAAATGGTATTGTTACTTGTTAAATGCAAATAATCAACTCCGGCAGGAATAGAAAAGTTCTTTGGGATATAATTGTAGTTTTTATCTTTAGATGAAGCTACAACTTCAACCTCTCCTAATATTTTTGCTTCTTTCAATGCCTTCGAACTCCATGCACCAGTATCTAAATAAGCTGCACTTCCGTTTTCTTTCATCAAATTGTAAGGAGTCATTAAAAACTCCAGACTTGCACCGCCACCTAAAAATAAGGTAGAATAACCTTTGTTTTCAAGGTTGAGTAATTCAAGAACCAATGATCTGGCCTGATCCATTACCTTTACAAAATCAGCACTTCGATGTGAGATTTCAATGAGAGATAAGTTTAAATCGTTAAAATT
>JAUVCP010000374.1 GCA_030590765.1 Flavobacteriaceae bacterium
AAGAAAATTGAAAACTGGTATTCAGAATTAATTAAAAATAAAAAAGATATTACTCTGGGAATATTTTTAAAATCAACAAATGAATTAATTGGATATGGGCAAAAGTTGTATTCGTTTTAAAAAAGTTGATCAGATTCCTTATGAATTAATTGCTGAATTAGTTCAGAAAATGGAAGTTCAAAGGTGGATTGATATTTACGAAAAAGATATAAAAAAGAAATAATTTCAATGTTTATTATATAATATTTTAACTTCATTTGTTACATTTTTAAGAGACCATCGTCTTATTGTAAATGTAGATTATGAAAAAAATATTCTTGCTTTTCGCCATAGTATTGCTAAGTTCTTGTGCAACCCATACTTCTTTTAACGATTTTTATCAAAGTAATCAAAAAGAATCTGAATTCTCTTTTGGGATGAATGCTTCTTTTATCACAAGTTTTTTATCGGATGATGATTATGAAGATATCAAACCATTATTGAAAAAAGCCAAACATGTTCGAATTCTTGTATTTTCAGAAAACTCAGAACAAATGAATATGAAATTTGATCGATTTATTAAAAGGTCTCAGTTTGAAGATGTGATAAAGATTAAAGATGATGGTGATAAGATCAAAATATTTGTGTTGGAAAAAGAGGATCGTATCAAAGAGATCGTTCTGGAAGTTTCTTCTGATGGAGACCTTGTATTGTTAGGCTTAAAAACAAATTTAACACAAAAGGATATAGATAGGTTATTAAGTGATAATGATATAAGTTTTAATTAGGGATTGTTTCTTCCTCGTTTGCATCCTTTCGGTTTTAAACTCGTCATCGCAATGACGTCACTGCGAGGAAGAATGATGAAGTAGTCCCACGTTTAAATAACGTTATGTTACATTTACTTTTCTAACAACCTTCGCCAAAATAGAAGGGAAAAAGCGTTTTAAATAAACTGCCATTGTTTCTTTAGTTCCTGCAATAATTGCTTCCTGTTTTTCTTTGTAAATAATTTTTAATGCCTTTTTTGCAAAAGTATCTGCACTCATACCATTAGCATTGCCCTCATCATCTAAATTGTGTTTACTTCCATCTGCCGTCAAAGCATTTTTAGAAACATTGGTATTTACATAACCCGGACAAATAATTGTAACAGCAATATGATCATTATATAATTCAGCTCTTAAGCTATCAAAAAAACCGTGTAATGCATGTTTTGATGCTGCATAAGCGCTACGTAAAGGAGTTCCTAACTTTCCCATAATACTACTGATCACTACTATCTGACCTTGTTTCTTTGAAATAAAATAAGGCAAAACAATTTTAGTTAAAGCAATAGTTCCAAAATAATTGACTTCAAATATTTGCTGATCTACTTTTAATTCCGTGTCAACGGCATAAGATCGCTGACTTATTCCACCATTATTGACCAAAATATCAATTCCGTTAAAGAAACTATTAGCAATTTTTGCTTTTTCCTGAAATGAAGAGAAATCTGCAAGATCAAGTGGGAGAATTTTAACCTTATCCGGATTTTTACACGCAGATTTGACTTCTTTTAAATTTTTCTCATTTCTTGCCGATAGAATAACATTAGCACCATTGTCTGCAAAAGCCAAAGCAAGACCTTTACCAATACCAGAAGAAGCTCCAGTTATCCAAACTGTTTTATTATGAAAGTTCATTTACTTTATTTTTGACCAAATATAGCAACTTTAAAAATACAATAAGATTTTAAAAAAAGTGAAACATCCAAAAGGATAGTTGAATTCAGAATAAATAAAATCTTATTTTTGTTAAAAATTTATTCCAATGCTAAAATATTTAACCTTTGTTTTATTGTTTATGACCTTTTCTGTGCATGCAGAGTATTCTATAAAGGGAACTATAGAGTCCAATCATGATTATTCATGGATTATCCTGTATAAAATTGAAAAGGGTAAACAGGTTTTTGTTGAAAAGGCTGCTGTTGCAAATGGTAAGTTCAAATTCGATCTGAAAGATGGGTCATCCATAGGAATGTATAGAGCTTATTATAAAATGGAAGGCAATTTATATGTTGAATTTATTTTTAACAATGAAAATCTTGAATTTAAATTTGACCCGGAGAGACCTCATGAATCAATTGAATTTATAAGTTCAGATGAAAATCAAATATTTCAAAACTATCTAATATCTATTGAAGAGTATCAAAAACAAATAGATGTATTGCAAATAGAATTTTTTAAAGCGACAGATGATGATCAGGCTATAAAGATCCAAAACGAGTATAAAGAAAGACTTTCTAAAGTAAACAGTATTCAAAATGAATATGAAAAAATATCAGGAGGGAAACTTGTTTATAATTTTATAAGAGCCAGTGCAAAGTATAATGCGAATGTTCCTTTTAAAGATCCACAGGAATTTTTAGACTCGGTTAAATCTCATTTTTTTGATGCTATTAATTTTAATGACAAGGTTTTAAGTAATGCAACTTTTATCAATGACAGACTTTTAGACTATGTTTTTTATTTGACCCAGGCAGATAATCAGGAGGCAAGAAACATTTTACAAAAACAAGCTATTGATGATATTGTTATCCGTTTAGATAATAATTTGGAGGTTCTTTCGCATTTTGAAGATAGTATACTGTTTAACTATTTGCAAATGGAAAATAAGGAAATGGCTGATTATGTCATTGATAACTATTACATCAAATTACCAAAAAAGTATCAGGACGGAGCATTGTTGTTTAGAATAAAATCTGCAATGAAAACTGCGATTGGTGTAGCTGCACCTGATTTTTCCTGGGAAGATAACGGAGTTTCAAAAAACTTATATGGATTGATAGGACATGACTATTATATGGTTATTTTTTTTAGTTCTGGTTGTCCGCATTG
>JAUVCP010000037.1 GCA_030590765.1 Flavobacteriaceae bacterium
AACGGTTTGTTATATTTTACTAAAGCTTTTTCAAAGGCATCAAACATTTCCTGTCTTTGTTCTGGTCTGTCACGTAAGTCATCCTCTTCCCATGGCGTATCAATATAAGTAAGTAAATACAAGTTATACTGATTTTTTAAGGCTGCCTTATCTAATTCAGGATCTACGAAACCTCCATAATATTCTTCTGAATATACCTTTGTTTCCAACAAATCTGTATCACAAACCAATACCTTATCCGCTTTTTTTGAAAGATTATTTTCTAATTGCATCTGTCCAATTGCAATTGGTATCAAATCATCATGTTCACAGGTTTTTCTTTCATTATTCCATTTGTTTTGTAGATAATTCCTGGCAAACTCACGAACCCATACTGTATTATAATGGCGTGCCAAAAGTTTAGATATGGTAGTTTTTCCTGTTGATTCAGGTCCAAATAAAACAACCTTTATAAGGTTTGCGGGTTTTTGTTCAGGTATTTTTTCCATGCTAAATATCCAAATATTGCTAAAATTAAAAAGATTGTGTATTGTATGCCTGTAAAACCAAAGCCTTTTACAAAATATAAAGGTATTGAAACTATATTACCAGTAATCCATAATATCCAATTTTCTATTTTCTTATTAGCCATCAACCACATCGCACCAAAAAATATGCCTGTAGTAAATGTGTCTAAAAAAGGAGTTATTTTTCTAAAATCTGATAAATTACCCGAAGTCATATTGGTATAAGCATAATCTACACTTTCACTAAAACCTAGATGATTAGGCATTACATTATAATACCTATATACAATAATTACAAAAATAGATGTGCCAATAATAATACCAGTAGTTTTTAATTTATCTTTAAAACTAGTTCTAGAAATTGAGATATGATGCTTATCATTATCAATAATTTTTGACCACATATACCACCCATAAAGACTCATTAAAGTATAATAAATATTTATGATTAAATCGCCATAAAGATTCCATTGCACTAATAAATAAACATAGATTGCGGTACTTATAATTCCTGTTGGAAAAACTAGAATGTTTTCTTTTTTAGCGTAAAAAACACTAATCACTCCAAATAAAGCGGCAATAAATTCTAATAGTATATTTAAAGATGAAGCCGTTTTATATGGTTCTAAAAAAAAATCGATAAACTCTCCCATTGTAAAATAATTGATTTTTTATAATTGAAAAAGTAGACTACTATTTTCTTCAAAACCGTTACCAATAACAACTAGGTCTGCTCCATTTTGATAGGCAAGTTCTAATTGTTTTTTCGTTCTTATTCCTCCTCCAACAATTAACGGAATTGTTATCTCACCTTTTACATCTTTAATCACTTTTGGGTTTACGGAGTCTTTGGCTCCGCTGCCAGCTTCAAGATAAATGAGTTTATTACCTAAATACATTCCGGCACAAGCAGTTTGTACAATTTTTTCAATGTTATTCTGAGAAATAGGCAAAGTTTCACTAACTCTTTGAACAGCAGTTTCAACACCTCCATCAATTAAAATATAACCGGTAGAAATAATCTCAAGATCCATTTTTTGCAAAAGAGGAACTGATCGTATTTGCTGTTCTATCAAATACTCCGGATTTCTTCCCGAAAGTAGAGAAAGAAACAAAATTGCATCTGCATATTTATTGATCTGACTAAAATCTCCAGGAAATAATACCAAAGGAATATTTGTACAGGTCTTTAGTTTTTTTACGAATACCTTGGTAATTCCATTTTTCACAGTGCTACCACCAACAAATATAAAATCAACCTTTTTTGGATCAATGTTTTTTGCTGTCTGTTTAATTTCCGTCAGTTCAAGCTTATCTGGATCTAACAACAAAGCAAGTAATTTTTTGCCTTTTTGTTTTGATGATAATATTTTAGAGTAGATTGAATTCACTTTATACTTTTTACCTTTAATTTTTTACTTGAAATTGCATAAACCATGGTGAAACCTTCGTCAAAAAAGGTAAACCATATATCATATTCTTTTTTCCAGTCATCAAAATTCACCCTGCCACTTGTTCTATTATCGGCAAATAAAAATGGATCAATTGCAATATGGTTATGAAAACTTAAACCTCCGTAAGGATAAGTTTTATACATAGCCTCTTTTGCTCCCCAGATTACTGTCAATTGCTTTACCATATCTTCTTTTGATAAAGAATCTACTCTGGTATTTACAAATCGGTCGTAAATTCTAATAATCTTATCTCTGTTCATTTCAACGTCAACCCCAACTTCAATATTACTGATAATAATTGCTGAAAACTGATAGGAATGCGTTATAGAAATATGTTTACCATCTTTTAGTAAAGGTTTTCCATATTCATTATAATACAAATCAAAGTCTGTGTACCCTGCTAATTTCAACAAATATCGAACACTCAAAAATCCTCGTTGATGCAATTCAGATTTCATTCCGCTTAAGCGCTTTTTACTTCTGTCATTTAACACCATATTGTCCATCAATTCGTCATAGGATTCGTCTATTTTCCAAACAAATATCCTGGTAAATTTATTGTGTTGGATGGTTTTAAATAGCGGCATTATATTTCAATTGTATTTTGTATTTTTGCAAATTCAAAAGCAAATATAAATAATATGAGTACAGAAACATCAACTTACGTTAAATATAAAGTAAAGGACATCAATTTAGCTGATTGGGGTAGAAAAGAAATTCATTTAGCTGAAGCTGAAATGCCAGGATTAATGAGTTTAAGAGAAGAATATAAAGATGAGCAACCTTTAAAAGGAGCGCGAATTGCCGGTTGTTTACACATGACCATACAAACTGCGGTTTTGATTGAAACTTTGGTTGAACTTGGAGCAGAAGTTACCTGGAGCTCATGTAATATATTTTCAACACAAGATCAGGCGGCGGCGGCCATTGCTGCTGCAGGAATTTCTGTGTATGCATGGAAAGGAATGAATGAAGAGGAGTTTGACTGGTGTATAGAACAAACCTTATTTTTTGGTGAAGACAAAAAACCATTGAATCTAATTTTGGATGACGGAGGAGATCTGACCAATATGGTTTTAGATAAATATCAGGAATTGATAGGAGGAATTAATGGTATTTCAGAAGAAACTACTACAGGTGTTCATCGTTTATATGACAGGATGAAATCTGACACATTACCTTTACCCGTGATCAATGTAAATGATTCAGTTACCAAATCAAAATTTGATAATAAATATGGTTGCCGAGAAAGTGCTGTTGATGCAATTCGTCGTGCAACAGATATCATGCTTGCCGGAAAAGTTGTTGTTGTTGCAGGCTATGGTGATGTAGGTAAAGGTACTGCGGCTTCATTTAAAGGTACTGGTGCAAGAGTAATTGTTACTGAGATCGATCCAATTTGTGCCTTACAGGCTGCCATGGAAGGTTTTGAAGTAAAGAAAATGGATAATGTTATCGCTAAAGCGGATATTGTTATTACTACAACAGGTAATAAAGATATTATACAGGAAAGACATTTTAGAGCTTTAAAAGACAAAGCCATTGTTTGTAATATTGGACATTTTGACAATGAAATTGATATTGCCTGGCTGAATGAGAATTATGGTGATACCAAAAATGAAATTAAACCTCAGGTAGATATGTATACTATTGAGGGTAAAGAAATTATTTTACTGGCAGAAGGTAGATTGGTTAATTTGGGTTGTGCTACAGGTCATCCAAGTTTTGTAATGAGTAACTCATTTACCAACCAGACTTTGGCTCAGTTAGAATTGTGGAATCATCCGGAACGATATGAAAATAAAGTCTATATGCTACCTAAGCATTTAGATGAAAAAGTAGCAAGATTACACTTGGAAAAAATTGGAGTTGAATTAGATGAACTAAGACCAGATCAGGCAAAATATATTGGTGTAGAGGTTGAAGGACCTTATAAACCTGAATATTACAGATATTAATTTTCTTTAAATTTAACTTTATAAAAACTTTATAAAATGGAAAATATATTAGTCCCCGTTAGTCCTAATGAAAATGCAAAAAACACATTACAATATGCCATTGATTTTGCTTCCTATTTAGATGCAAATATTTTCTTAGTAAACATTTTTAGTAGCACAAAAATTTCAGGTTCATTTGTTAAAATAGATGAAATTTTTGAGCGTAAGAGCAAGAATTTTTTAGGTGATCTTATAAAAAGTGTTGATAAAAAAGGAGTTGTTATTAGAAAAGTATCATTTAAAAGTTATGACACTTTTGATAGTATCAATGATTTTTGTAGTTTGAATGCTGTTGATTTGATTATAACTTCAGCTAAGAATGACCATTCTAGCAAGAATGTGTTTTTAGGAAAGGTAACGGGAAAGATGGTTAAAGATTTGCTTACGCCTGTTCTTATTGTTCCGTCTACAGCAAGTTTCAGACCGATCAAGAAAGTATTATTAGCTATTAAACGAGGAAAGATCAAATCAGAAAAAACACTAGATATTTTGTTAAAGATTAAAAATAATTTTAAAGCAGATATCAATTTGATTCAGGTTAAAACACCAAAAATGGAGGATAGCAAACTAAAATTGAATTCAGCTCTGAAATCAATGATCAATAATGCTTCACTAACTGAAAATGCAACAGTTTTTCAGGGTGTTTTAGAATTTATTAGGGTGGAAGATCCGGATATTATATGTGTAATAAGAAGAAAAAGAGGATTCTTTAAAAAATTATGGGAAGACGATAAAGTTAAAAAAATTGACTTTGAAAGTAAAATTCCCTTGCTAGTTTTAAAAGGAAAGCCTTAATTTGTAGAATGATTTGGGGTTATAGCTCAGTTGGCTAGAGTGCTTGACTGGCAGTCAAGAGGTCCGGGGTTCGAATCCCCGTAGCTCCACTTGATAATCAAAGAGTTAGATAATTAATTTTATCTGACTCTTTTTTATTTTTTTGTGCGATTTGCAAATGTTACACTAGATGGAATTCTTCTAATAAGTTGCCTAAGTTAAAAACAACCAGCCGATAAGCATCACCATTAATATCCCTGTAAGTCCTTGAAACAATGTTGAAACCGTTTGGCTTTTTAAAGCAGTAGCAGTATCCATTTCTGTAAATTGTGCTACTACCCAAAAAAAACTATCATTCAAATGAGATACCGTCATTGCTCCGGCTCCTATGGAAAGAACGGTTAATGCACGACCAAGATCTGAATCTAAACCAAAGGATGATAATATAGGAGCTATTATAGCTGCTGTAGTAATTATAGATACCGTTGATGATCCTTGAGCTGATTTTAAAATTGCTGCAATTAAAAAAGGTAAAAACAAACCTAAATTATAACCGGAAAAAGCATCTCCAATGATATCTCCAATTCCTGTGGCACGTAAGATAGCCCCAAATGCACCTCCGGCTCCTGTGATCAAAATTATGATACCGGCTTCTTTTAATCCACTGGAAACCCAATTAAAATGGGTCTCTTTTACATTTCTACCTTTTAACTTGAAAGACAGGAATACACCTATGAATAATGCTATGATCGGATTACCTATAAAATTAATAAAACCTGTGAATGAGTTCTCCCCAAAAGGATGAGTAGGATATCCTGCTATCGATTTTAGAGCAATAAGAATTATAGGAATCAATATAGGAGCAAATGCCAAAGATGTTCTTGGAAGTATTTCTGGTTCTTTTACATCAGTTTCAATATCTAATTCTTTATATTTTATTTTTCTGCCAATATATTTTGCCCAGGCCAAACCAACTAGTGATACTGGAATTGCAACTAATATCCCCAGCATTATTACCAATCCCAGATCAGCATCTAAAGCGGCTGTTGCAGCCAAAGGACCAGGGGTAGGGGGAACAAAAACATGGGTCACATATAGTCCGGCTGCCAATGACACTCCTAAAACAACCAATGGAATCTTGGTTGATTTACTGATCGCTTTATTCAATGGCGATAGAATTATAAATCCTGAGTCACAATAAACTGGTATAGAAACAAAAAATCCGGTAATATTCATTGCCAATGCCGATCTCTTTTTACCAATGATTCCTAAAATCCATTTTGCAAGAGTTTTCGCACCTCCGCTTTTTTCAAGATAAGCACCTATTATTGTTCCAAATGCTATAATAATACCAATACTACCAAGTGTTTTACCAAATCCTTTCATTAATGTGCTGGTAACTTCTGATTCATTCAATCCACCTACAAATCCCATGACAATTGCAGATAATAATAAAGACAGAAAGGGGTGGAAGTTAAATTTTGAAGCAGCGATTACCATAAGAATCACTACAATGATCAGTGCAATTATTATTTCCATTTTATTCTCTTTAAGATCATTTGAAACTTAGGTTTTATGACCAAAACAATATATACAATAGAAGAATTATTAAACAGGTAGCAACAAAAGAAAGGTTTGTATTTTTAGTATGACAAGCAAACATTTTTAAAATGCAAAACTACTTATGAAACAAGCTCTTTAAATATTAAAGATGAATCTTCTTACTTCCTAATTGGATTATTCTGAATAAGATCTATATATAAATTGATTTGTGTCTTTAAATCTTTTCTTTTAATGATCTTATCTAAAAAACCATGTTCTAGTAAAAACTCTGATCTTTGAAATCCTTCAGGTAAATCTTTACCAGTAGTATCTTTTACAACCCTTGGACCGGCAAAGGCAATTAATGCATTGGGTTCGGCTATATTGATATCACCAAGCATTGCATATGAAGCAGTTGTGCCTCCTGTAGTTGGATCAGTACTTAATGAAATATAAGGAATTTTAGCTTCGCTAAGTTCGGCCAGTTTTACAGATGATTTTACCAGCTGCATTAAAGCAAGAGAAGCTTCCTGCATTCTTGCACCACCCGATTTGGAGATCATTAAAAATGGAATTTTTTTCTTAATTGAATAACTAATTGCTCGAGCAATCTTTTCTCCTACAACACTTCCCATAGATCCGCCAATGAAACTAAAATCCATTGCAGCAATAACCAGATCTTTGCCCATTGATTTTCCCATAGCTGTACGTACAGCATCATTCATCTTAGTTTTTTTCTTTGCTTCTTTAAGCCTTTCGGTATATTTTTTAGTATCCGTAAATTTTAAAGGATCTTTAGATGTTAGTTTTACATCAAGTTCTTTAAAGTTATTATCATCGAATAAAATTTCAAAATACTCTGCGCTTCCAATACGAACGTGATAGCCATCTTCAGGGCTCACATATAAATGAGCTTTTAGATCGTCGGAATCAATTATTTTTCCGCTTGGTGTTTTATACCATAAACCTTTAGGAATATCTTTTTTATCTTCAGTGGGTGTTTGAATCCCTTTATCTTTTCTTTTGAACCAAAAACTCATATTATCATCATTTGTGAGGTCATTATTCATGACAGTCATAATTTTTAATTTTGAAAGGGTGTGGCAAGATATAAAAAATATGGAGAATCAATTATATATTGACTCTCCATATAAAATTTTGAACATTATAGAGTATCAATATTATTCAGATCTTCAAAAGCTTGTTTTAATCTTGCTTTAAAAGTAAGTTCACCTTCACGAACCCATTTTCTTGGATCATAATTTTTTTTGTTAGGAGCATCATCTCCGTCAGGATTACCAATCTGACCTTGTAAATAATCTTTTTTTTCAGCCATATAATCTCTGATGCCTGCCATATAAGCATATTGTAGGTCTGTATCAATATTCATTTTGATAACACCATAACCAATAGCTTCTCTTATTTCTTCAAGACTAGATCCAGATCCACCATGGAAAACAAAATCAACCGGATTTTTGGCAGTATTGTATTTCTCCTCAATAAATTTTTGAGAATTATCTAATATTTTTGGAGTTAATTTTACATTTCCGGGTTTGTAAACACCATGTACATTTCCAAATGAAGCTGCTATAGTGAATTTATCGCTTACTTTTAATAATTCTTCATAAGCATAAGCTACTTCTTCTGGCTGGGTATATAGTTTAGATACATCAACATCTGAATTATCAACTCCATCTTCTTCACCACCGGTTATACCTAATTCAATTTCAAGTGTCATTCCCATTTTGCTCATACGCTCTAAATATTTTTTAGATATCTCAATATTCTCTTCTATAGGTTCTTCCGAAAGGTCAAGCATATGTGAACTGTAAAGTGGCACACCATGCTCTTTATAGAATGCTTCACCTGCATCTAAAAGCCCATCAATCCAAGGCAATAATTTTTTTGCACAGTGATCAGTATGCATAATCACAGGAATACCATATTCTTTTGCCATGGTATGTACGTGTTTTGCTCCGGCAACAGCACCTGCAATAGCGGCTTTTTGGTTTTCATTGCTAAGCCCTTTTCCTGCATTAAAATGCGCTCCTCCGTTTGAAAACTGTATAATAACAGGGGCATTTAATTCTTTGGCGGTTTCCAAAATTGCATTGATAGTACTTGAACCAATAACATTTGCTGCTGGTAATGCAAAGTTTTTCTCTTTGGCTAATTTAAAAATTTCCTGTACTGCATCACCGGTGGCTACACCTGGTTTAATTGTGTTTGACATATTATATATTTTTAAGTAAAAAAATGAAAAAACAAAAATACGAAATATTACGAATTAGAAAGGGTAATTGATACCAATATTATATACAGCATTGCCAAAATTGTAATTCACAAACCATTTATTTTCTGAATCCAAATAGGGTTCATAGGTTTTAAATCCGGTATCAAATCTAAAAACCAAAAAACCAAAATTATAACGCAAACCAATTCCAGATCCTACTGCGGTGTTTTTTAAGGAACTAAAACTTGTTAGTTTCCCTTCTTCTGAAACTAAATTTGAATCTGTGATATCCCAAATATTCCCTGTGTCAATAAATAAGGCACTGTAAATTTTATCTGTTAGTTTAAAACGATATTCTAAATTACTTACCATTTTAAATGTTGATACATTGTATTCCAATGTAGTTTTTTCAGCCCCTGGTCCTAGATCAAAAGTTCTCCACGCTCTTATTTCGTTACTTCCACCTGCGCTGTAACTTCTGCTAAAAGGTATGCTGCTTGAATTACCATATGGAAAAGCAGCACCAACAAAAGTTCTGAAAACTAAAATATTATCTTTTTTCAATTCCCAGTATTTTTTATATTCGAATTGAATTTTAAAAAACTGAGCTATGGGTAAACCAAACATTAATTTTTGACCATCTTCATTATCATTTGGAGCTACTAAAGTTGATAAAGCTCCTGAAGAAGCAATCCGTGCAGTGAAGTATGAAAAATTATTATCATTTATATTTTTCCTCGAATTAAATGCAAATGAGTAGGAAATTACAGGTACCATAACATTTTCAGTTAAAATATTGAACCTTTCATCGACATCTGCAACAGTGTTATAGTCATCAGGATATTTGTTTTCAAAATCGTTTGCAGGATCTAAAGCGAAATCTACAAAGTTCTCAATATCTTCATTATCATTAGGAAGAGGTTCTCCACCACCAAGATCATGATCCATATAAATATCATTTAATTTTTCATATTCTGAATTGTAAATAATGAAATAATTATCAATATTCTTATTTTCAATAAATTGTAAATTAAAAATATCGAATCTATGTTCGGTTGATTTTGAGCTTTTCCAGGTATAGCCAACACCTCCGGTAATCGTTTGTCTGTCTAAACCAATATTTTTTTGAAAGCTCAAACTTAGATTCATGTCAGTATGAGGAGCCATATGTTTAGGGATGATCGAAGACGTAATTAAAGGAAAAATAATTCTTGGATATTTAATTGAGGCACTGGTCAATAATTCCCAGGCATTAAAAAAAGAAGAACTATTTGAAGCATCGTTTGAAACATTTAAAAAGGATCCCTGAAATGACAATTCAATAATTTCAGAACCTTTGAACATATTTCTCCCTATTAATGAGGTTTTACCAAGAATACCAAATGGCTTTATATTAGAGGTTGTTGCATCCAGATCAAAAGCAACAGCATATTTTTTTAGCGGAGTAAGATAGATATCAGCGGTCAATGATTCATCATCATTTTCGGTATAATTTATTTCTGCAGAGGCAAATGTTTTTAGGTTGCGCAAATGATTTTTAGTCAATGTCCTTTCGGCATCTTTAAAATAACTATTGGGTGTAATAAAAATAGAATTAACCAAATGCTTTGGTTTTGATTTCATTTTGTCATAACTATAAAAATTATAGTCATTGTAATTTGCAGAATCTTTAAAACTTTTACCTCGATTCTTTATGCTAAAATCTGTGTAAACATTAACTTTTGTAATATTTTGGACTTTATATGGTTTTTTATAAACGCTATCTCCAACTTTTACAACCCTATCCGGAATTTTAAGTATAATATCTTTTTGGTAGTCTCCTTTGATCGAATCGGTCCAAAAACCCATGCTATTGCTCTTAAACTGATAAATTCCTGAATTTCGGAAGAGGCTAACCAAACGCTTTTCTTCATTTTCAAGATTTTTAAAAACAAATGGATTTCCTTTTTTTACAATAGAGTTCTCTTTTTGTAATTGGTATATTGAATCTAACGCTATTGATTCAATTTCAGTAGTTAGTGAATCAATATTATATTGCTCATTGGTTGTGATATTATATTTGATTTCTATTTCTTTTTCTTTCGGATGTTTACTTTCAAACTCAACATTTGCCTCAAAAAAACCATTTGATATAAAATAATTTTTTAATGACTTCATTGTTTTCAAAGTTTTTTTCTCATCATAAAGTATAGGAGCCTGGCCTTTATTTATAAACCAGTTGTTAAAACTTTTATTGGTATTATAAACAATCCTTGTTTGTTTGTTTGAAAAAATAT
>JAUVCP010000190.1 GCA_030590765.1 Flavobacteriaceae bacterium
CAAATTTTTCATCAATCGGATCTAATGCTTTTTGCGGATCAAACATTCTTATGTCAACAGGGAGAGCATTATACGGTTTAAAATCAGGTTCGGATGTAAAAAAATCAGACAGATCATTTGCTCCTGCATCATATTGATTTAGATAAGGTATTCCTAAAATATTCCAGTAGGTTTTAAACAAACTTCCAAAACTATAATGCACTTTGCTCACATAATTGCGTTTTACCCAAGGAGAGATCATCATTAAAATACTGCGATGTGCATCTATATGATCCACACCATTCTGCGCGTCATCTTCAGTAATCACAATCAGCATATTCTTCCAGTAAGGTGTACGAGATAAATACTCTACAATTCTCCCAATAGCAAGATCATTATCTGCCATATAGCTTTCCCGAAATGTATATCCTGCTCTTTTTCTTTCACTTCCTCCATGATCATTTGGAATAATTACAGTAATGAGACTTGGCATAGATTCTTTTCCTTCACCCCACTTTTGTTCAAATTCCTTGATAAACTGATCTATTCTAAATTGATCTGGAATCGCCATATTATAGGTTGGGTACATTTTTGATGTACGAGTAAACAATGGCTTTGGTAAAGGATAATTGATATATTGCTTGATACCTGTATTCTTATAACGAATACTATAAAGTGCAGGTTCGAACATCACACTAAAACCAAAATTATAAAAATCAATTTGATTACGTTCCAGATGATCCCACATAGAGCCTGCTTCGTTATAATCTTCCGGATATATGGCTCCTGCCGCCCCATTCATTGCAAAAACACCGGGGGATTTTGATTTTTCATTAAAAGTTCTATTACCTCCATAGCTTGCAGCAGTAGCTGTTTCACACCATTCATTTGGATAGGTATTTACCAACCACCTATGCCCATCTGCCGAAACATCAGCATCTACATAAAAATTATCTGCAATAGCAAATTCCTTTGCCAAATGTAAATGATTTGGCATAACGGTAGTTTTTATCACCGAATCGGTTCGGTCTTTGTTCCAAAAAGATACTCCTTTTCCGTATCTCGCTAAAGAAGGATCTCCTTCTGCATTTTGTACTTGCCCAAAAATCTCATCATAGGTTCTGTTCTCTTTAGATATAAATACAATATGTTTTATCTGACTTTCTTTTTCACCTGGATATAAAGGAATTGGATTATCTTTTCTGTTTTCAAAGATCTTATCTGTTGCACTACTAAATCTAAAATTATTTGCTACAACTTTAGCTGTCATTTCACGCAATTGTTTGTCATCTGGAATAGTTACAACCTGTAACGTACCTTTCATTAATGATCCGATATAACTTCCTTCTTTACCTCTTTTAAAATTCTTACCCCCATTAGGTCCGCTTCCAAATCCTTTTGCATTGGCAATAATTAATTTTTTACCATCTCTACTCACTTCAATTTTTGAAGGAAACCACCCTGTTGGAATATGACCTGCTACTTTTTGACTCTCCACATCGATCACAGCAACAGCATTGATCCCGGATTCGGCAACATACAGTCTTTTTTGATCAGGACTTAAGGCAAGACCAAAGGGAATTACACCCCTAAATTGTTTTACTCTGTCATCGGGTTTTAAATAGATCGTATTTACAACAGTATCTTTCTCCATAGAAATAACTGAAATATTATCATTGGTTGCATTACTTACAAAAACAAACTTATCGGTTGCTACCATTGAATTCGGACTTGAGCCACCAACAGCTGGAATTCCATCAATCATTGCTCCAACCAAATGTCCGGTTTTAATCTTAGATACTACTTTGGGATTTGTTTCGTTTTCCAGATCAATAGCAAAAACAGAAAATGCTTCAATAGCATTTGGCTCTCCAAGACCGGGAACAGAAATTGTATCATTATCAATCCCCTCTACCATCTCCTTACTATCATATGCAAAAGCAGGAAAACTAATAGGTTTGAGCCGAACTCTTGTACGGATTTTGGATTTGTCTTTTTTTGGTTTTTGTATAAAAGCATATTGAAACATCCCTACATTGGCAACGTAAGCTCTTTTTTCATCGGGTGATAAACAAATTCCAAAAGGGTATCTCCCTACCGGAACCGAATGCTTAAGTTTTTTAGATTTAGTATCAAGAACAAGCATTCGAAAACCGATTTGATCTACTGCATACAAAGTTTTTCCATCCTTTGTCAATTGTAAATCTCCTATATAACCATGTGAATAATCTACCTTATCTGATACAAAAGAACAATCTATACTGTCTTTTTTTCTACCAGTAGCTATATCAAACAAATAAATCTTATTCTCCTGACCTCCTGCCACATAAACCGTTTGATTGTCGGGTGAAATTGCCAAACCCATAAATACGGAAGCCAAGACACCTTTATCGGTGGAAGGGCCGGGTGGTACTTGTTGTACATCAGGATCATGAGATAAAATATTCCTGATGATGGTTATAGATAACGGACTAGTTCCTGAGTTTGCCGTAATAGCGATATTTCCATCAGGGCTTAAGGTTAAACCATATGGGTGTGGTGCAGTAACAATGCTTTTACCAACCGGTGTAATAAATCTACCATTTGGAATAATTGTTTTGCCAGTTTTGTCAATTTTAACATAATCACTTCCGGAAGGTGAAGTTATGATCCACAATTCATCTTCTTTACTGTTAGTACTATACTTGCAGGATATTAGGAGAATAAAACTAAATAATACGAAATGTATAGATCTCATTGGTGGAGTTTTATGCCACTAAATTAAAATAAAATTTTGATTATTTCTTAAGATTTAATTGTATTTGACATGGTACATTTTATATTGATAAATCGTTACTTGTAAATAACAATGCAAAAAAACAGAATTAAATTAATAATTCTGTCCTTCTATTCTCTATATAACCCAAAAACCTATGAATTGAAAAAATTATTAACCTTAAAACCAAAAGTTATATAGATAGTGCTTTATACTAATTACTTAGTTGTTTTTCTTTTTCCCGTAATTGGAAGAGATCCTTCTGAATAAGATGCTGTACCTTCAAAAGTTTTCTTTTTGAATACCATTTCAAAAACGATAGATTCACCCTCGATATAAGCTTCACAAGTAAGTTTATCTCCTTTAACTACAACATCTTCTAAATCTATTTTATACCCATCAATAGATACATAACCAACTAATTTCCCGTCTTTCTTTGCAAAAACAATCTCCCCTTCCTGGTATTCATATGGTGCATCCGGAGCTTCATATTCCCAGGTTCCAATAAAAACCTTTTCACTTACAGTACTATCTATTCCTGTAAAACTCATCATTACTAAAAACGTTAAAACTAACGATGCTTTTAAAACTAAATTTTTCATGCTTTTTTAATTGTTTAATTATATTTATTTTATTCTTATTTTATAATGAGCAAATATATTAAAAACCAACGTTCAACCTTAGAGTATTCCCTCATTTGGGATGAAATAAACTCATTTGGTATCAATAAAATCTCTATTATTAGAGTTTTACTGTTATTTTAATAATAGCTAGATTCAATTAAAACATCTTTGAAGATCATTTCACAGGTTGCTATTTCCGAATTTCCTGTAGTTACTTCAATAAAATTTGCATCGGTATTAAAAAATGCATTGGGACCATTCTCTACATTGATAAACAAACTTCCTTTGGTTAAATGTGAACCTGTAAGTTTTACTTTCTGATCGAATTTCATTATAATTGGAAGGGCATTCACTGCAGTAGTTAATGTATATATTATATTGACATTCAAATAGTTTGGATCTTTTAAAAGTTCAGGAGCAGGCTTTAAATAATGCTCTAGTTTATCAGTAACCTTTGAAAATTCCTTATCTAAAAAGCCAAGTTTTGTAAAGCCCTTTAACGAAATTGGATTTGCATTACCAATTCTTTAATCTCAGGATCCAGAATAACCAGCTGCTCTATGTTCTTTATGACTGCATAAAGATTTTACACCTGCTTTTATTTTTTCTTCGATACTCATGATATTCTATTTACTTATTGACAATTTCTAAATTCACCCAATTGCTTTCCTCTGATTACTCCATCAGATATTTCATTATCTTTAGTTTAAGATCTGAATAAGGAGGATATTTAAGACTTGACTCATACCAAAATGGCTTATCCAAAATACTTTTGTGATGAGAAAAAGTATTAAATCCTGCTTCCCCATGATAGCTCCCCATACCACTAAAACCTACACCTCCAAAAGGAAGATTACTATTTGACAAATGCATCACAGAATCATTTATCGCTCCCCCTCCAAAAGAGATTTCTCTTAATAATTTATTGATCACTTTTCTGTTATTTGAATAGATATAACAAGAAAGTGGTTTGGTTCTGCTCTTCACTTCTTTTATCACTTCATCAAGATTACTAAATGAAATTACCGGTAAAATTGGGCCGAAAATCTCATCCTCCATAACTTTATCTTCAAATGTCACATCATTCAGAACTGTAGGACTTATAAACCTGTTTTCCCTATTTGTTTTACCTCCACAGTACAATTTATCATCATCGATCAAACTATTCAAACGTTCAAAGTTATTTGTATTGATAATTCGCAGATAATTATTTTCTATATCATTTTCGTTCTTATGGTATTTATCGATTTCTTTTTTAAGCGCTATCAAAAATTCTTTTTCAATGGATTTCTCCACTAAAATATAATCAGGAGCAACGCAGGTTTGACCTGCATTTAAAAACTTGGCCCAAACAATTCTTTGCACGGTAACTTTGATATTACAACCTTCTAGGACAAAATTTGGACTCTTTCCTCCCAATTCTAATGTAACCGGAGTGAGATGTTTGGCTGCAGCTTGATATACAATTCTGCCAACATTGATACTTCCTGTAAAAAAGATCTTATCAAATTTATACTCTAAAAGCTCTGTTGTTTCTTTTACTCCACCTTCCAAAACATAAAAATATTCTACCGAAAAATTTTCATTAACGATCTTGGCCATTACAGCTGATGTTTTAGCTGGAAGTTCACTTGGTTTTATTATAACAGTATTTCCAGCGGCCAGTGATGAAATAGCCGGAATCAATGACAATTGGAAAGGATAATTCCAGGCACCAATTACCAAGGTATTTCCCAGTGGTTCAGGTATGATATAACTTTTAGATGGAAAATTTGCAAAATTTGTACTTACTTTTTTTCTTTTACTCCACCTTTTAGTATTCTTGATAAAAAGGTTTAATTCGTGATAAATCAGAGATAATTCAGAGATATAAGTTTCGTATTTTGATTTCCCAAAATCTTCATAAATGGCATTATAAAGCTGACCTTCATTCTGTTTCAAAAGGTCTTTAAACTTTTTCAATTGTGAAATTCTAAAATCAACTTCTTTCGTTTTGTTAGAATTAAAAAATAA